>JBJKQX010000228.1:0-4087 GCA_046704965.1 Binataceae bacterium (SeqCode) | reverse complement strand
TCAAGGTTCACGACGGCGAAATCGACGTCCGGATGGTCGACGCGTCTTCGACCAGTCGCACGTTGGTCGGCGAGTTCATGATAATGAGCAATTTTGTGGCGGCGCGCTATGCCGCCGACAACCGAATCCCGATGATCTATCGAGTGCAACCGCGCATCGGGAGCGAATTGCCAATACAGCGTCCGCGACTCTCGCTCTATCCCGAGTATCACGCAGGTATCGGGCTCGACTGTTACGCGCAGGTTAGTTCGCCCATCCGACGTTACGCCGATATGCTATTGCAGCGCCAACTGATTGCCGCGCTCAGCGGGGCAATCAGTTCCGTTTACTCGCCTGAAGTATTGCTAAAGGTGCTCGCGGGCGCGGAGAGCGCAGAGGCCGAACGGCGCGAACTGGAACGACGTGCCAAGCGCTACTGGATTCTGCGCTATCTTGAGCGTCACGCGTTCGATATCGAGCTTGGCGCCATCGCACTGCGGGATGGAGCCACCGCGGAACTGGTCGATTACGGCGTGCGTGGCACACTTCACGCCGCACCGACCCTTCCCAATCAATCACCTGTCGTCGTTCAGATAACCCGCGTTGATCCAATCCGCGGATGGCTGGTGATGGGTTACGTGCGGCAGCTTTCCGAGGCCACGGAGGGTGCACCCTGAAGTGACACCCTCCGTTTCTTTACGGCCTCGCGCTCTCCGTCCACACGACACCACCACATCCGGTCGAACCAACTTCACGAGATCTCGCCAAAGGTATCCTGCTCAAGACGCCAACGATCGATCGACTCAACGTTGAAACGCCAATCGCTTCCCACCTTGAACGCCGGCAACCGTCCCCGCTTCAGCTGACGATAGATCGTCGAAGGATGAACCTTCAGGTAGTCCGACAATTCCTTCACCGTCATCACCCGGCTGCTGTCTAGCTTCATTCGCCCAACATCCTCCTGTCTCGCCTTTTCACGGTCATTGACCGCGTATTTTCGGTATGTCGCAATCCGCGTGCCGTAGCCTAAACAGGGGAAACCCGTGCGAATTTCTGCAATCTAGGAAGATCTTATCCCGATAAGCGTTAGTAATTTGGCATTGCGACATAAAAATGGCGCGTGCTGAATGTCACGGCCATTCAAAGAGCACAATCGAGGACGAGGGAACGAACACTGCGCTCCGAATACCGGAAACGGCTTTACTTCCGAGCCGGACGACCTCGGCCTGCTTTGATCAAACCTTGCCGATAAGATCGCTTCCGGTTTCCTTTACCAGTCTTATGAGGCCCGCTTCGTCGTTTGCCCGCGGCAACAGGATCAGACGGTTGACCCCGAGATCCGCAAAGCGCTTTGCCGTGTCGCGATCGACTTTCACTGCCGGCGTCACGCTTATCTCGAGTTCTTCGAACTTTTTGCCCGCCCCTTCGCATACCGTCCGAAGTTGCCCCAGGCACTTCTCGGTTGCAGCCAGGTCAAGCGCCCATCCGTACCATCCGCGCGCCAAGCGCGCCGCGCGGCTGTAGGCCTCGGGCGAGTGGCCGCCGAAGACCACCTCCGGATAAGGCTTTTGCACCGGACGCGGCATCGCATTGACGCCGCTGAACGACACATACTTGCCGTGGTACTCCGGTTTCTCCATCGACCACAGAGCGATCATCGCGGCGAGATGCTCTTCGGCGCGTGCACCCTTGTGATCGAACGGCGCTCCGATCGCGTCAAACTCGGGCTTCAGGTAACCCACGCCGATTCCGAAGATCAGGCGACCGCCGGAAAGGACGTCGAGCGAAGCCAGTTGCTTGGCGAGAACCACCGGGTTTCTCTGCGGCAGGATTATGATGCCGGTGCCGAGACGGATTTTGGTCGTATGGGCCGCGACGAACGACAACGCGGGCACCGGATCAAGCATCGGATAGTTCGGCGGCACGGGAGACGGCGCCACCTGCGGATCGGGCAATATCACGTGCTCGCCCGTCCATACGCTTTCGAACCCCTCGGCCTCGGCTGCGCGAGCCACCGAAGCTGCGACTTCGGGTGCTGCGCACGGGCCATTATTTATTGCGAAAAGGCCGAATTTCATTGGCGCTCATTACCACGAACCCATGCCTGTTATAAAGGGTTGCCGTATGCGGGTCGGAACCTTCGTTTGACCGCGCGGCGACGCGCTCGGATAATCGCGAAAACATCATGCGGACGAACTGGTAATGCGGTGTAGTCAATGCGGGTTTGACGCACTTCCACAGGCTGCCTTCTGCTCGCGATGCGGCGCGCGGCTCGCGCATCCGAAGCCCGAGTCGGTGCGCGAATATTCGCTGACGCTGGTCAGGCGCTCGTATTGGCATTACATGCCCGGGTTCATACTCGGCGGCGTGGTTGTCATCGTCGGAGTATCGCTCGTCTTCAAGGGGACCGCTTCGACTGTGCCGGGATTCATATTGCTGCTGTGCGGCCTTGTCGTATGGGGCGCAATCCCACTCGCGCATCGCGCGGTCGCATGGCGGATCACGTCGGATCGCGTGATCGAGAAACGCGGGCTGCTTTCTACTATTCGCCGCGAGGTGGAACTTTCAGACATCCGTTCGATAGAAGTAAGCCGCCGCCTCGGGCAGCGAATTATTGGCCTTGGCGACGTATTGGTCGCATCTTCTGCAAGCGCCGACTATCTCATCCGGATGGTTGACGTGTATGACCCTGAAGCCGTTGCCGACACAGTGCGGAAGGCAAGGCTCAAAAGACTCGCATAGAGGACCGCCACGGCGTCGGGCATCGGAGGACGATGATGGGCAGGGGGCCGGATTTACGTTACGAGCGAAAACTCTGGCGTTCAGGCGTCGAAGCCGTCGCGGGAGTGGACGAAGCCGGGGTCGGTCCGATGGCTGGTCCGGTGGTCGCTGCAGCGGTGATGTTCCCGGCCGAGGTCTTCATCAGCGGCGTGAATGATTCCAAGAAACTAAGCGAGGATCAGCGCGAACGCCTGTTCACTCCTGTCACGGAGCAGGCGCTGAGTTTCGGTGTAGGCGTGGCCGACCCGGAAGAGATCGATCGCCTCAACATCTATTGGGCCACGATGCTCGCGATTCGACGCGCGGTGGGCGCGATGGAGCAACAGCCCGAGCACGTTCTGGTCGACGGACGCAATGTGCCGGAACTCGCTCTCCCACAGACACGAATCGTGGGCGGCGATCGCAAAAGCTTCTGTATCGCGGCCGCTTCGATCATCGCCAAGGTGACGCGCGATCGGATGATGGCGGAGTTCGATGAAGTCTTTCCCGAATACGGTTTCGCGAGCCACAAGGGATACTGCACGTCCGAGCATCTCAAACGGCTTGAGAAATTTGGTCCATGCTCCATCCATCGCAAATCCTTCGCGCCGGTTGCCGCAACGCTTCAGATCAAGCTCGTCTGAGGGTCGAAACCAGCCCAAAATCAAAACTTGATAAATGTTGATTCGGTGATTCCACCGCAGTATTCAAGGGAGTACAGTGAGGAAGCACCTACCGGGACGGAGGGGTTTTGACTATGGCCCTTGAACGCGACAAACACGTGGCGCAACACGCGCTGCTTACCCTTACCGAGGCACAACTTCTCGGCATCTACCGCAAGATGGCGCTGATACGGCGCTTCGAAGAGAAATCGGCCGAGATGTACACCCGCGGAAAAATAACCGGCTTTTGTCATCTCTACGCGGGCGAGGAAGCGGTGGCAGTCGGAGCGATCGAGGCCCTTTACGACAAGGATTACGTGGTTTCGACATATCGCGAGCACGGGCACTGTCTGGCCAAGGGCGCTGACCCGCGCGCGGTGATGGCGGAACTGTTCGGCAAGGCGACGGGAATCTCGCGCGGGCGGGGCGGCTCGATGCATTTGTTCGACCTCGACCTGCGTTTCATGGGCGGTTACGCAATCGTCGGCGGCGGTCTGCCGATTGCCGCGGGACTCGGGCTTTCGATCGCGTACAAAGAGGAGCCCGAGGTGGTGTTCTGCTTCTTCGGCGACGGCGCACTGCCCCAGGGCGCGTTTCACGAATCGCTCAACCTGGCCTCGCTGTGGAAACTGCCGGTCGTATTCATCTGCGAGAACAATTTCTACGGCATGGGCACGATGGTGCAG
>JBJKQX010000227.1:0-5244 GCA_046704965.1 Binataceae bacterium (SeqCode) | reverse complement strand
CCATTCGCCCTCGCGGCGCCACGGGCCGGCGATCGAAACCACGCGCGCACCAAGGTTGGGTCCGCGTACAAAGTTGGGAAGTTCGCGATCGCACAGCATTTCGATTTCGACCGCGGGTCGAATCGCGCGTACGACGAGCCGTGCGATGTTCGAGGCGCACGACGGTGGCTCGGACGTGCCGGACGGGACGGGCGGAGGAGGGTCGAACCTGTCGAGTCTTACCGCTTCGGGCCGATAGGAGTTTTCCGGGCGCAGCAGACCGACGTTTTCGGGACCGCAGAGCGCTGCAAGGCGCGCGATCGTGGTCTCGAGGCGGTCGGGCGAAGGCGAGGGCGGAAGGAACATGTCGGTCTGCGTGGCGCGCGGATGGCGCGGTTCGATCTCGATTCGGATGGATTCGATCGCGGCTTCAGGCGGCGACGTTTCGAGGCTCAATGCGATCAGCGTAAGAAGCGCGCGGACATCGTTCGAGGGTGCGCCGAGCGCAACGCGACGGCTGAAACGGCGACGCCCGCCGAGGTCCATCGAAAGCGTCACGCCGCCCGCGACCGTCCCGCGTATCGCGAGCCGCTCGACCAGCCGCTCCAGCATCGGGCGCATCACGAACCCGAGCGCTTCGAGGTTCTCGATTTCGTAATCGAGTTCGGTTTCCTCGACGAACGTTTCGGCCATACGGCGCGGGACGAGCGGCGCCGCTTCCTCGCCGCGCGCAATCCGGATCAGTTCCACGCCGCGGCGTCCGAGCCTGCTCCCCATCGCGTCCGGGTCGAGCCGGGCAAGGTCGCCGAGTCGCCTCAGGCCCCATCGCGCCAGCGTCGTTTCGAGGTCACGCGACGGGCTTGCGGCGTTGAGGTCGAGCACGTCGAGCGGGAGCCAGTCGAGAAACTCGCGCTCCTGTCCAGACGCGACGACCCTCAGCCCGCCGCATCGCGCGGCCAGGTACGCGATCTGTTTGTTTGCGGCGACGGCGACCGCGGCTTCCATCCCGACCCGCTCCACGCGCCGTCCAAGCTCCGCGGCGATTTCCTCCTCCGACCCGTGAAGGCGTGCGAGACCCGCCAGGTCAAGCCATACACATCCGCCCGCACCCGGTTCGACCAACGGCGAGAGCGATTGGGCTGCGTCCGTGAGCGCGCCTTCCGCAGTGCGTTCGGCGGCGGACGAGCGGTTCATGACGACGAGGTCCTGAACAATAGAGCGCGCCTGCGCGATCGTCATGCCCGGCCGTACGCCCAGGGCGCGCGCCCGTGCGGACAAGGCCGTCAGTTCGGAGTGCGGCGCCAGACTCAGGCTGGTCGCGAGCGGTTTGCCGCAGAGCGCAGGATTAGCGCGCGTCAGAGCCGCAATAGGAAAATCGGCAACGACGATACACGCAATACGGCCCATGAGAATCCTGACTCAGCGGCTTGCGATGCGTGGAATCGAGCGGACGCGCTCCCGCCCGTCGGTCGAGCCGGGAAGCGGGACGGAATTGGGATTATTCGGCATTGACGGATCGACCATCACGTCGAACCTCGCGCGACGGCCGGAGGCGCCGGTTTTGTTGCGCGTGACCCGGGCCTCGATCGCAAGGCCGTCGAATATCGCGGGAGCGCCGGGCGCGATACGGCCGAACGACGCGCGCACGCATCCGAGGTCGAGGCTTAACGCCGCGAACGTCCCGCACATCCGACGCGCCGCGACTACCAGCACAGCAGTGCCGCTGCGTTCAGCAGAGCGCGCGAGTCGGAGTGCCGCGCTTGGCTTCAATTCGAAGCGCATCGCGCCGAAATCGACCACGATGAGACCGAATCCTCCCGCCTCAAGGACAAGTTCCGCCGCTTTCAATGCCGCACCCCACGGGGTTGAGGCGCCACGGCACCGGCGATTCATAACGACGCATTCCTGGCGGTCGGTTTCGTCGCGGTCATGGTCGGTGCCGAGCGCGCGACCGTTTGGAAATGACGAGCGGTTTCGTCCAGTCTGCCCGTCCAGGCTCACCCACAGGATTCGCGCGAGGTCGGCTCCCGCAGCTTCGACGCTGGCCGGATCGAAGGCGCCGGGAAGGTCGATCCATGCGGCGACTTCGCCCCGACGGGTTGCGGAAGCGGCAAAGGATGCCGCCACAGCGGTCTTGCCCGAGCTTGCGGGACCTAAGATTTCGCTGATACGGCCACAGGCGATACCGCCGCTTAGGATAGCGTCCAGTTGCGCGAGCCCGGAGGCGAGCCTGCGGTCCTTGCGGGTAAGCTCGCGCCCCTTGAAAACGCCCGCAAATTCGAGGTCTTGAGTGCGATTGAGCGCGCGCGGAGACGGATGCTCCGCAGGCCTGTCAGGGCTTTGCGGACCGCCTTTCGAAGAGGCGCAAGGAACTATCGCAACAGATGCGCGCACGGCAGCCACGCGATCTGTTTTCGCTCTTTTTTCGCTTTAATTCAACCCCGTTCATCGAGTTAGGAGAAGGCGTTGCGTGCAAGCCACAGATGTTGCATGACTGCAAATAATTGCAGCCAGTCAAAAGATGCTTTTGCATTCTATGTGCAATTTATAGATGCGTATGTCATTATTCGCGGATAAAAGCACCTAGGCATACTCAATGCATCCTACGGATGCACACAACAGCCTTTAAGCGCGAGGCAATTCTCGATTTTGCTTCGCTGCGCGAGGTTAGCGGCTGTTAATTAAAACTATTGTGGGGATTTCATGAAAGAAGCAAACGCATTTCTGATGGTCAATCAGGCAAAGGTGATCGATGCCACCTGTAATGCCTGCGGCGAACGATTCGCGGCAAAAGCCGGTGGGGAAAAGGCTCTGATGCTGAGTCTCGGAGAAGCATCGCAGGCATTGTTCTTTTGTGACTCCTGCGGAGACAACATCATATCCCATCTGAACACCGAGGAAGCGGTGAAGCGCTACGAATGGGATTGGGCGATTCCGCTTCGCAACGGCGCCTCGAATGGCAAGGTATCAGCACACACTTCGAATGGAACGAGCCAAGTCCAAGAGCAATCCATATGAAATTCGCTCGTGCTAATCGCGCAGAGCGCAGCCCTGCCGAAAGCGATTGCCTGGACTGCGTGCGCCTGCTCGAACATGGAACAATCCCATCCGAGCTCAAGTGCCTGGCCTGCGCGGCTGAATTTCCGCGACCTCGTGACAGCGGCCAACGCTTCGATGTGTCGCTGCGATTCGCGGATTCCCGCGAGAACGACGAAATAGAGGGACGTCTCTTTGTCGGCGATACGGTGACGCTGGCGTGGGCAAACCGCTCATTGTCCGCCGAACTTGACGATACTTCCATCTGCGTTGGCGAGCCACTGATCGTTGGTTCTTTGGAGCCCGGACCGCTGGCATCAGGCTTGACGCTGTTCTGCCAGGACTGCGGTCTGAATATCGCTTCGCATGCGAGCGAGACGAGTCCATCCCCGTATGCGGTGGATCGATTGGTGGAACTCGTTCCCGAGCTTTCCGCCGGGAGAAAACGCGTCGCCAAAGCGACACGCGGAACCGCACTCGCCGATCCGCGCGTGCGTGCGTATTTCTTTGCTCGACAGGTTGTCGCGGAGGGCGGATGTTCGTACCGGGAGATGTGCATCAGAGCCATGCGTGCGCATATTCCGTTGGCCGATGTGCGGGTGGCTCTAACGGCGATGGGTATCTCTTACGTCGTCGAGGACGGTGAGCAGAGGGTAGTTGTCGACGAGTCTCCGTTCTTTGGGCAGGTCGAGTCAGAGCCGCCTTCGGCTGAGGCACTGCAACAGGTACTGGTCGCCGCTCCGGCTATGGAAGCCGCTGCCGCTTCGGCGGAGCCCGCGCGTCGTGAACGCGGATCTTTTCTGCGCACGCTACTTGGACGGTTGCGGCCTGAACCGAACGATATGGACGGTGACTGGCAAACATTTTTTTCCGACCTGAGCATGCACGAGAAGTACAACATCACGGCTGAAGAACTCGATTCTCTCGCCTCCGTCAGTTTGATGGGTCAGGTCGAGTCGAAACGTGATCTGTTGTTCATGCTCAACGTGCTGCGCGGCAAGCGGGACGAAACGGCCTCATAGGCGTGGGGCCGCTTCCCGACGTGTCACGCATCCAGAGGCAGAGTCCGATGACGGATCGCAGTGATTCGAGGGAATCGGCGCGAAAACGGCGATCGCGTCGATCGGGGCAATCGGTGATCCCCGCGCGTCCAGAAACCGTATGCCTTCGGCGGCCTGGCTCGCGCCCGTGCGACACCGGCATTGCCGATGACTGCGATCGCCTCTATCTCTGCGCACGGTCGGCTTCAGTGTTTGAGCGATCGGCGCAAGAAACAAGGCGGCTTCCGGTACTTAAGGCACCGGAAGCACGCGAGCGACGACCCGGATTGACCTTCGACGGTATGCTATCGGCGCTACTTATGGTAGGTATTTTCTACTAACGCGAGACCAGGAGGAGACCCCGGGTGACGTCCTTGCCTAAACTCGAAGGCGAAGTTCATCAGCGACTCAAGCGCGCGGTCGAAAACAAGCAATATGCCGATGTCGACCGTCTCAATGCGATCGCGATGCGGCTGGCGGAAATCGAGGCGGAAATACAGGCCGAACTCGAAGACATAGAGCAACTGCTGGACGGGGTCGCGACCACCCCCCAGCCCGGCGTCAGTCGAGTAACGGAGATGGAGCTTGAAGTCACGCAAGGGGACATCAACGCACGTTTGCTCCGAGTCGCGAAACTCCGCGACCGGCATCTGATACCGCACGACGCCACCCAGTTCACGGTGGTCGCCGTTTATGGTGATCGGGAAGTCTCGTTTGAGACGGGTACGGACCCGACCCAGACGCGGCTCACCGAACGCGGAGAGATCGGCAGGTTCTATACGATGAACGGCGTCTGCGCGGGCGACCGTGTGCTTTGGAAACAGCTGGAGGACCGCAGATTCCGACTTTCGAAGGTCAGAAGGTCTGACTCCTGAAGCGCGTCGTTTGTTGGACGTCTGTCAGTCGGCGGTCGAGTCTCGCGTTATCGGCCGCGGGTGGAAAACGTTTCCGCTCCAGCCCCAATTCTCAGCCTTAACGACCATCGAGGTCTGCGGTTCGTGCTCGACGCAAGAACATCTCGCTTGCGATGGCGCCTACAGAGACATGACTGAGTCTTTTAAAGCCATTCGGCCAGTGGCGGACTAGTCTCCATAACGAGCAGTTTCGCATAAAAGCTGTCACGCTGTGCGTCTGAAGCATTTGCGGAGCAGCGGCACAGTAGATGCTGTAGCTTGTTCTCAGGCCGGAC
>JBJKQX010000226.1:0-10353 GCA_046704965.1 Binataceae bacterium (SeqCode) | reverse complement strand
CCGGATTCTGGGGATGGCCGAAGTCGCCGGTTCCGACTCTCACTCGACCGGGTCGGTCGGATGCGTGAGTACGCTGTTCGACGAGCCGGTCGCCGATGTGGCCGGACTTATCGAAGCAATCAGATCGAGCCGATGCCGCGCCGGGCGAGGGCTTCTCAAGGCTGACGTAGTTCCTTTCGACCTGCCTTAGTGTGCTCTACGGCTCGTACTGACGTCTACGCGTTGCTCCCTCGTTAGAACCCGAAGACCGCCTTCCGGGTGCCTATTTGTCGCGCACCGCAAGGATGTCGGTTGTTTGGTATCAAGACCATACGATAGAATCCTGTGGCGCCTCATAAAACAGATATGGCTTCGAACCGCGACCAATTCGCCCTGATCGAGGACATCACTCAGATCAGTGGCTCCGCCGCGGCCGACCTCAGGGAGACGCTCGACCAAATAGTTGCGGCGATCGCCAAGGGGATGGAGGTGGAGGTGTGCTCGCTCTATCTCTTCGATCCGCAACACAACCGGCTGGTACTGCGCGCCACGGTCGGGCTTGACCGCGAATCGGTCGGCAAGGTCTCGATGCGCGTGAACGAGGGACTGGTCGGGGCGGTAATCGAGAAGGGCGAGACGCTCTCGGTACCGGACGCGATCAGCCATCCTCGCTACAAATATTTCCCGGAAACCGGCGAGGAACGTTACCACACCTTCCTTGGTGTCCCGGTTCGCGACGGGCGCAGCAAACCTATGGGCGTGCTGGTCGCTCAGACGCTGGTCCGGCGCAAGTTCAGCCGCAGCGAAATCCGTCTGATGAAGGCGGCGGCCAACCAGCTTGCGCAGATCCTTTCGCATTTCCGTCTGCGCGAGACGCTGGCGACCAAGGAAAAGGAGCGCGACGAGTACCGTCGCCGCATGATCGAGGCGAACCGCCAGCTCAAGGATTACGAAAAGGTCGGCGGCAAGACTCGTCTCGCAACACCGGTCAAGATGCGCCGTCCGCGCCTTATCGGACTTCCGGCCGCGCCAGGTTTCGCGCGCGGCGAGGCGCACGTTGTGGGCACGTTCCTGAGCACCATCGATCGCAACCAGCGTGTGCGCGACGTCAAGGCGGAGCTGAAGCGTCTCGACGAGGCACTGACGCGGTCCCGGACCGAGCTGTCCGCGCTGAAGGCCCGGATGGCGCCGCTGATGCCCGAGGGCGACCTGAAAATCTTCGACGGCCATCGCCTGATTCTCGAGGACGAGGAATTTATCGGGCGTATCCGCGACACGGTTCAGAAGGGATACGCGGCCGAGAGCGCGCTTTTCCGGGTAATCGATGAAGTCTCGGCGCAGATGCTTGCTGTCGCCGACGGCTATCTGCGCGAGCGCGCTACAGACTTCCGCGACGTGGGCCATCGCGTGCTTCGGCATCTCCGGCAGGAAGACGGCAAAGGACCGTTTACCCGGCCGACCATAATCGTTGCCGAAGAGCTGACGCTGTCGCAGCTCACGCTCGTATCGCACGAGAACCTCGTTGGAATCGCGCTTCAATCGGGCGGCGTGACCTCGCACGCGGCAATCCTGGCGCGTTCTTTTGAGATTCCCACAGTGGTTGGCGTCGAGCATCTGATGGAGTCGGTGACCGAGGGTGACGTCCTGATCGTCGACGGCAATTCGGGTGCGGTATTTGTAAATCCGACCGCGGAAGTCGAGCGCGATTACCAGGCGCTTACCCGTCGCTACGAGCAGTTCAAGCGCGAACTGATGCAGGACGTCGACGAGCCCGCCACCACCCGCGACGGCCATCGCGTGCGCCTGCTGGCGAATATCGCGCTTTACAACGATATCCAGCTTGCACTCCATTACGGCGCCGAGGGTATCGGTCTTCTGCGCTCGGAATTTTCGTTCCTGACCTACGAGGATTTTCCCGACGAGAACCAGCAGGTGGCCCTGTACCATCGGATGTTTCAGGCGGTGGGGGACAGGCCCGTAACTATACGCACTCTTGATATCGGCGCCGACAAGTATCCGCCCTACATGCGCGTTCCGCGCGAAGACAATCCGTTTTTGGGATGGCGCTCGATACGAATTTCGCTTGAGATGGCGGGCTTGTTCAAGGTGCAGTTGCGCGCGATCCTGCGCGCCGCCACGCATTTCAATGCCCGAATCCTGTTCCCCATGATCTCAAGTCTCGAGGAACTGTGGCGCGCCAAGGAGCTGCTCGCCGAAGCCCGCACCGAGCTTTTCAACGAAGGCCTCGATCACAATCCCAACGTACCGGTCGGAATAATGATTGAGGTGCCCTCAGCGGTGTGGCTTGCCCCGCGCCTTGCCCGCGAAGTGGATTTCTTTTCGGTTGGGACCAACGACCTGATTCAGTATCTGCTCGCCGCGGACCGCAACAATCCCAAGGTCGCGCACCTGTACGAGGCATTCCATCCCGCCGTCATCTCGGCTATTTCCGAGGTGGTCAACGTTGCGCGTGGGGCCGAGCGTAAGGTGGGAATCTGCGGCGAGATGGCAAGCGATCCGCTGGCAACGGTGCTTTTGGTCGGTATGGGATTCGACGAGTTGAGCCTGAGCCCGCTGTTCATTCCGGTGGTCAGAAGAGTGCTGCGCCAGGTGGACTACCAGATTGCCCGCCAGGTCGCGCGCGACGTGGTGCAGATGGCGAGCGTACAGGAAATAAAGGGTTACCTGGTGGAACGCTATCGCGATCTCGGCCTCATCAGCCTGGTTGAGATGTATCGCTAATAGCGGGACAATTCATAGAATTGTTACTGTTCGCGAAGAAATATCCTTTTGGGATCTGGGGTTGAGGTGTGGTGATAGTGGCTGAACGATCTAATCCTGCAAACCCTGATATTCGCAAACAATCGAACTGCGTTGGAGGGAGTGTTCGATGAAGCAACGGGCGCTTGGGAAGTCCGGGCTCGTCGTTTCCGCGATGGGGCTTGGATGCATGGGTATGTCCGAGTTCTATGGCGAGCGCGACGAAGCGGAGTCGATGGCGACCATCGATCGCGCGCTCGAACTCGGCATCAACTTTCTCGATACCGCGGACATGTACGGGCCGTTCACCAACGAGGAACTGGTCGGTCGTGCGCTCAAGGGACGTCGCGACAAGGTGGTCCTGGCGACCAAGTTCGGAATCGTGCGTGGCCCCGGTCCGCAGGACCGCTCAATCTGTGGCCGGCCCGAATATGTCCGCTCGGCGTGCGAGGCGAGCCTGAAGCGTCTCGGCGTCGACCATTTCGACCTTTACTACCAGCATCGGGTCGACCGGGCGACGCCGATCGAGGATACGGTCGGCGCGATGGCGCGCCTGGTGGAGGAAGGCAAGGTTCGCTACCTGGGGCTTTCCGAAGCCGGAACGGGAACGCTTCGTCGCGCCTGCAAGGTTCATCAAATCAGCGCGCTACAGACCGAGTATTCGCTCTGGAGCCGGGACCCGGAAGATGAAATCCTTGCGACCTGCCGCGAACTCGGAATCGGGTTTGTGGCCTACAGTCCGCTTGGCCGCGGCTTTCTGACCGGGCAGATAAAACGCGTCGAGGATCTCGGTCCGAACGACTACCGGCGTTTCTCACCGCGCTTTCAGGGCGAGAACTTCCAAAAGAACCTCGATTTGGTCTCGCGCGTCGGCGAAATCGCCGCGGAAAAGCGATGCACGCCCGCGCAACTGGCGCTCGCATGGGTGCTCGCGCGGGGCGAAGACATCGTTCCGATACCCGGCACCAAGCGAAGAAAGTACCTGGAAGAAGACGTCGCGGCCCTCGAGGTCAATCTCAACCCGGATGACCTCCGCCGATTGGACGAAGTGGCACCACAGGGAGCGGCGGCGGGTACGCGCTATCCGGAAGCGATGATGCGTCTGTTGAGTGCCTGATGGATGCGCGACAGGCACGTCTCATAATGCTTAGATGACGCATTTAAGGACTTTTTGCACCGAAACCGGCGGCCCAAATGGTTGACTTAGGGAGTCGGGATTTAGTTTACTTTGACCGGTCGGTTAGATCCGGCGTCAACAGGAGTTCGGCGAGGAACCAGACATGCTGATTATCGCTTGTATCGCGGGAGCTTTTGCCATTCTCGCGTTGTTTTTGTACCGCCTGCTTGGCACCAATCGTTACGGCTCCAACAAATCAGCCGAGCGACTTCAGCTTACCGCCTCCGATAGAGCGATGAGCGAGGGGTCTCTTCGGCCCGAGCCGTGCCGTACGGTGCGCGTCTATTTCATCAAGCCTTCGCGTTACGACGACGACGGATACGTTTCGAACTTTCGCTACGGCGTCCAGCCCAACAACACGCTTACGGTGCTGGCGGCGCTCAACGACGCCTATAACAAGCGCTTTTCCGCGCAGCGAAACGTCTACCTGCAGACCATCATCTGGGACGAGTGCTGCGACGGCGTGATAAGCGCAGAAACAATCAAGGCGATAAAGGAAAAGGCTCGCGAAGACGGTGTCGAGCTTTTGATCGGTTTGGCCGGAGTCCAGTCCAACCAGTATCCGCGTGGTCGCGACCTTGCGTTGCAGTTCATCGCGCAGGGACTGACCACGATGATGGGCGGGTTTCATATCAGCGGCTATCCCGATTCGGTCAAATTCCTGAATTCGTGCGGCATCACGACCGTAGTTGGTGAGGCCGAAAATCTTTGGGGTCAAATCGTCGAGGATTACCTGAAGGGCGAGCTCCAGCTGAACTACTCGGTGACCGAGGGCATTCGGGCCAAGACCGGCCGCGACGATATCACCGTGCCGGTCATCACGGACGCGCAGCTTCCCCTGGTGGACGACCGCTACCTGACGCGCTTCTTCAACGAGGCGATGACCACCCTCGACACGTCGCGTGGATGCCCGTTCACATGCTCCTATTGCAGCGTCAAAAACGTGATGGGGCGGACGATGCGCTCGCGCGAGCCCGAGGCGGTGGTCAACTGGGTTCGCGACGCATGCAAGTACCACGGTATTACGTCGCTGTTCCTGGTCGATGACGATTTTTTCCGCTCACCCCGATGGGAAGAGATTCTGACCGGCCTTGCCGAGGTCAAGAAGGAATACCCGGCGTTCTCGTTCATGATGCAGGTGGACGTGGACGCGTCGTGCTACGCGAATCTTGCCGAGGGCGAAACCGAGACCGCCAAGCATCGGCGCAGCAAGCGTTTTACCGAACTGTGCGCGCAGGCCGGATGCTACATGGCGTTCGTCGGCATCGAGTCGCTCAACCCGGACAATCTCAACTACGCGACCAAGTATCAGAACACCGACGACCGCCAGCACAAGCTCAAGCTTGAGGAAGCTCGCGCACGCGTCATCAACAAATATCGCCGCGTGGTCGAGAACTGGCACAAGGTTGGCATCGGCGTGCATGCCGGCTACATGCTCGGCTTTCCGTTCGACGGGGCCGACTGTGGCAGAGTCGCGGCGCAGACCTTGCGCAAGATCGGCTTCGACATCGTATCGTTCTTCATCATGACGCCCCTTCCCGGAACCGAGGATCAGATGCGGTTCGCGGACCAGGGCAAAATAACTGACTGGGACTTTAACAACCTCGACTCGCAGCACGTTACGCTGAAGCATGATCGGGTCGACGCTGGCTCTCTGCTGCAGGCTTACCGTGATGCGTTCAAGGGGTTCTACTCCTTCGGGCGCGTGCTCAGCGAAATCTTTACCGCGTCCGGCGGCCGCAATCTCTGCGCCGAGGCACGTCGATCGGTTTTGCGCCAGAACCTGTACTACTTTTTCAGCTACCGTCAGGGGCGCCATCCGATGGTTGGCGGAATCTGGCCGATTCGGCGGCGAGACGTGCGACGTGCGGCCATAACCGACGAGGATGCGTTGCGTCATTATCTTGGCGGCCTGATGCGCTTTGACGCGATCCTTCGCGGGGACGACAAGGGATTCGCGGGGGCGCCGGCCTAGCCCGACCCCGGATTCCAAACCAACGACTGCACGAGTTCGGACCGCTGGCCTCAGGGCCAGCGGTCCTTTTTTTTGGCCATTCCGTGTCTTTTGCCGCCCTGCGTGCTCCTGTTTTTTGTGTTTGTGGGCGTTGCGCTGGAGTCCGGGATGCGCGATTCTCCATCGCGATGGACTCCTGGATTCATCTCCTGGAAATCGTCGCGGTTGTCGTGGCGGTTCTCTTTCTCGTCGCGCGTTTCATGCCCCGGCTCTGGAGAGTCTTTTCGATATCCATACGGATCGCGATTTTCGTCGGAGCCACGTTTGTTGCGCTGGCAGGAAGCGCGCTTCTGATGAACAACGAAACAATCTTCGCGCAACCTGGCGTGCGCGCGAGAATCCATCGCTTCCTGACCGTTGACCATGCGGCGACGAGCAAAAAAGGGCTTGGCTCGGCAGCGTGCGCGATCGGCCAACATGCCGCCACCCCGACGCACGGAATTCACGAGCACTCACGAGCCTCCAAAAGCAGAAGCGCCGTGGCCGGTTCGGCTGATGCCCAACAGCCGGAGAGTGACTATTACCCGGAGCTGGTGACGCGCGGATATCCGGGGATTCCCCGCTCGAAGCTGTTCGCGATGGCTGAAGATTCGGTTCGCAGCCTTGGCGGCTGGAAAGTCATCAAGGCGGACCCTCGTTCGGGTTCACTCGAATGCATGTATACGACCCGAATCCTTGGCTTCCACGACTACGTGCGAATCGAGGTTACGCGACGAAACGAGGTCGAGCTGTGTTCGCGGTCGGGCAAGAGCGAGCCGGGCGAAAGATCGGTGCTCCGCTTATTTCCGGGTGATTTTGGCGCAAATATCGCGCACATCAAGGAGTTCTACTCGGCGATGCGATCGCGAACCAACGCTTTCTATACCGAACTGCAGAACCGGCAGATGACCGCCTACTAAGCGGGCTATGACGGGTTGACGGCGGTCGATGGGAATGGCGGAGAATTCAGGGGAGCCGTCAGTCGCACAAGGCGTAGCCGACGGCTCCCCGAGCAATCATCTGAAGGGCTCACTAGGCCGCTTTTCTGCGGCTTCGTCCGCCCTCACGGGTGCTGGACAACCCCGTCTGCTGGATCATCCAATCCTCGATCTCGTGGCGTGAAAAACGCCAGTGGTTACCTACCTTGAAGCCGGGTAGCGCCCGCCGCTTCATCAGTCGGTAGATGGTTTCAGTCCTGCAGCGGAGCATCGAAGCCAACTCCGCAACGGTAAGAGTATCGAGCCTTTCTGTAACCTGACGTGCTTCCATTTCCGTAACTCCCGGAAAGGTTTGGCATTGCCGCGACAACCCGGCCAAAACCGGGGCGTCACAGTATGCGTTGGCTGACCGATCCCTCGACGGGATCGACGCGAACGGTCACACGGTTCCAGAAAAAGGCGGAGCTCGAGCGTCCTGAACATCCGACCCGAGCGAAAGACGGAGCAACGGCAGGCTTGCTTTGCCAAGCTCCGGGCGGAAAGCAGTGACTATCCGGAGACTTGAGGAGAGAGCGTGCCTGCTCTTGCTCCTTACGACGACGCGACGAGCCCGTGCCGCTACAGACTGGTTGTACGTAGCCCGCAGTACGTCGAAATGCTGTATCGTGACGAGAGTTTTGTGGGGGGTGTATGCTCTGGCTGCAGGAACAAACCGGAACAGCGTCGCGCAAAGCGCGATAGTTACGACGAGGGCAAGACTCCAGCGCCCACTTCCAAGGTTACGCTGTATGGACCTGTTCACTAGAAAAGCTGCGGTTCCGATTAACGTCCGGAAACCGAATCCTGCTGCCTTACGAGTGGTACACTCGCATGCATTCGAGGCTAGAGCGTACCTTAAGCAAAGACAAGCGTAAACCTAGTCAGCCCACAGCCTTGTGTCAAGTTAGGATTCCAGCGGCAACTGGCGCGTTTGAGACTCATGCGCCGACTCTATCTGCGCGCTTCCTATTGGTTCAGGAAGGGTGGGTGCGAGACTCTGCTCGCTGCATTCGCGGCATGCGTGCCTGCTGCGGTATGATTGGCGGCATGCTGCGCGAAGTGCAGATAGATTCACTGGCGAACTTTCTGACCAGCGGCCTTGTCGCCAAGGGCCTGATCAAGCCGAAGTCGGATCCAAAAGATATCGCCGCATGCCTGATCGAACTGATGTCGGCCAACTTCGAGGCCGAAGAGGAAATCGACGAGGAGGCCAACCGGATGGCCGAGGAAGAGGTGCGCAAAGATCCGCGCGCCGATTTCAACCGGCTGCGCGCGTTGATCAAACAGAAGCTGGCCGAAAGAAAGGGGTTCGTCCTGTGAGCCGTCGAACTGAACCGAACGGCTGTAAGGTAGAACCCGAACGTTTGTTAGGCAGAGCGAACTGATGCGGTTGTCTGAGGAAAGAATTCTCTACCTTGCCCGCGAGTCCCTTGCACGGATTCGCGACGAGGGATTGGCCGAGATTCCGAATTTTCCGCTTGCGCTTCGTCAGGCCCGTGAACTGATAGCGCAATGGGCGGAGAAGGGCGATGAAATCGATGCGGCCGTGCGACGCAAGATAACGTCCATACGGCGGGGGATCGTCGAAGGCAGCGCCGAATGGGACCTCCTTTATCGACGCTACCGCGACGAAGAGCTTCGCAAGCGAGGCATCGTGCGCTGACTGTCGGCGCGTCGAACGTACCAGGAGGCGAAGAGGTTTGTTTCGCCGCCGATGGCTGTAGCTCAGGAAGCTGACGAGAATGGACGATAAGGAATTTGCCGCGCAATCCGACGCTTGTCTTTCAAGAGTCGCTGCCTGGCTGGAAGAGCTCGATCCTGACGAAGTCGATTACACGACCGGCGACGGTATCGTAACGATCGAGTTTCCCGACGGAATGAAATTTATCCTGAGCCGCCAGTCTGCTGCCGGCCAGGTATGGCTCGCCGCAGGGGCTCATGCCTGGCACTACGGATTCGATGCTTCCAGCGGACGTTGGGTGGATGACAAGCAAGGTGGAGAACTTTTCGGGCGACTTGCCGAAGTCATCTCCGAGCAGGTTGGCCATCCCGTAGATGCTCCGGCCGAATAGCTCCGCTCAAAGAGACGCTTTTGCCGGGCTCGACCGGAAAAGTTTGGGCGCAAAGTTGGGGCTCAGTTTTCTTTGGTTTCGCCTCGTGTCGTTGCGGAAGGTTATTTCGCCTTTATTCTATCTTTTGTCTCGTCTGTTAAATCTGCTCGACCGGCTTGATTTAGTCGCGCTTCGAGCGGATTCTGCGATTAGCACTTAAAAGCTCCGAGTGCCAATTGACACCAGCCGTTTCGTGATTAAGATTACGCGCGGTCAGGACGACCAATTCGGATAATTCGGAACACAGATCTGGAATCAAGTAAGGAGGTAGCTGGTCACCCATGAAGATTCGACCACTGGGCGATCGCATTCTAGTCAAGCGCATCAAAGAGGAAGAAAAGACCAAGGGCGGGATTATCATTCCCGACGCCGCCAAAGAGAAGCCTCAGGAAGGCAAAGTTGTGGCGGTAGGCAAGGGCAAGGTGGCCGACGACGGTAAGCTTGTCACTCCCGAGGTCAAGGCAGGCGACAAAGTCCTCTTCGGCAAGTACTCCGGTAGCGAGATAAAGATCGAGGACGAGGAACTTCTCATCCTGCGCGAAGACGACATTCTGGGCATCCTCGAATAGGCCCGCTAGTCGGCACCTTCGCGACGGAAAACCAGAGCATACAGTTTAGGAGAGAACCATGCCTGCGAAAGTAGTTCGTTTTTCTCAGGAAGCCCGAGAGAAAATCTTGAAGGGCGTTAATATCCTGGCGGACGCGGTGACGGTTACGCTCGGACCCAAGGGCCGCAACGTTGTCCTGGAGAAGAGCTTCGGTGCTCCGACCGTCACCAAGGACGGTGTCACGGTCGCCAAGGAAATCGAGCTTGAGGACAAGTTCGAGAACATGGGCGCCCAGATGGTAAAAGAGGTCGCCTCCAAGACCTCTGACGTCGCCGGCGACGGCACCACCACTGCGACGGTGCTCGCCCGTGCGGTCTACACCGAGGGAATCAAGATGGTGGCCGCGGGGCACGACCCGATGTCGCTCAAGCGCGGAATCGACCGTGCGGTCGAGAGCGTGGTGGGCGAACTCAGGAGCCTGTCCAAGCCGACCAAGGATCGCAAGGAGATCGCCCAGGTCGGCACAATCTCCGCGAACAACGACTCCACCATCGGCGACATCATCGCCGAAGCGATGGAGAAAGTCGGCAAGGAAGGCGTCATCACGGTCGAGGAAGCCAAGGGCCTTGAGACCACCCTTGAAGTGGTCGAGGGTATGCAGTTCGACCGCGGATACCTCTCGCCGTACTTCGTGACGGATCAGAAGGAGATGCTCGTCTCCTTGGAGGACGCGCTGTTCCTCGTCACGGACAAGAAGATTTCGTCCCTCGGTGAGCTGGTGCCGGTTCTCGAGGCCGTCAGTCGTGCC
>JBJKQX010000225.1:0-7161 GCA_046704965.1 Binataceae bacterium (SeqCode) | reverse complement strand
CTCGTGGGCCGACGGATGGGGAAAACTCGAGGGGGAAATTGACGCGATGAGCAGAGCGAGAAAGCCTGTGCGGATAGTGCCCAAGGGATGGGGCAGGGAAGTCTGGATCTCAAATGACGAACTTTATTGCGGCAAGATTCTTGAGATCCAAAAAGGAAAGCGATGCTCGCTGCACTATCACAAGCTCAAGACCGAATCGTTCTACCTGCGGGCTGGAAGGCTCAAGGTGCGTATCAAGGAATCGGCGGAAAGCGAGACCATCGAAGAGTTTGAAATAGGCCCCGGCGATTGTATGGACATCCCTCCCGGCCTGGTTCATCAGATGGAAGCGATCGAAGACGCCGAACTCTACGAGTTCTCGACCCAACACTTCGACAGCGACTCGCATCGTCTCGTGCGCGGCGACTAGGCGTAGCTCGGAAAATCCGGGCGACATGGCCTAGCGCAAATCGCCGTCGCGCGCTAATGCACCTAAAGTAAGCCTTAGAGACGCCGGTTCTGACCGGCTGACCGAAAGTCGGTCAGCCGGTCAGAACCTTAACGCGTACGTTGCGCGCACGAAGTCGGCACGCTCCTATATTTATAAATTGACCTGTCGGTCAACCTCTATCAGCCCTTGAGGCGTGGACGACATGAACAAACCAAGCCCTTCATACAAGGTTGAGCCGCAGACCGTTGCTATGGGGTCGCGGCAATCCATACTCCTGTCCGACGTTATCTTCAAGGTGAGAAGCGATGAGCCGCTCGAATTCGTCGATTTGACCGAGCACATAAATCGCCACCTCAAGGAGCATGGCGTCAAAAGTGGCACGGTAACGGTCTTCTCACGGCACACGACTGCCGCGATAAAGATCAACGAAGCCGAGGAACTTCTGCTCGAAGATTTCAAGCACATGCTCGCTCGGCTTTGTCCTCTTGACCACGGCTACAATCACAACGACATGAGCCGTCGCAAGCCGCCGATAGCACCCGACGAGCGCCCGAACGCGCACTCGCACTGTATGCATCTGCTGCTATCGACCAGCGAGACTATCCCGGTGGTCGATTCGCGGCTCGCACTGGGCACGTGGCAGCGGATTTTCATGGTCGAACTCGACGGGCCTCGCGAACGCCAGGTGCTCATACGATGCCACAACTATTTGCCCGACGTCGCGCAGGCGGAAGTGTCGGCCAACGGGAACGGCCACGGCAAGCGCAACGGAAAATGGCCGTCGCCCTACCAGAACGGAGCTAAGTAAAGACCCTCGGATGACGCCGCGTCCTGCTCAGGACGCGGCGTCGAATTCCCGTTCGAGGCGTGCGACGTCGCCCGGCGCGAGACTGAAGTAGCGCGCCTCGGGATGATGGAAGACAAGCGCGCTCACGGAGCTTTCAGGGTCCATCATATAGCCCTCGGTCAGATGCACGCCCAGCTTCCGGCCTTCGACGTCCAGCAGGCTGAACAACTTCGTCTGGTCCTCAAGCCGCGGACAGGCCGGATATCCGAACGAGTAACGCTTGCCGTGATAGCGGCCCTGAAACAGGTCCTTTTTGGTCAGATTCGGCGCGTCTCCGATTCCCCACATCTGGCGAATCTTGCGATGGAGTAGTTCGGCGAAAGCCTCGGCGCCTTCCAGCGCGAGCACTTGCAGAATATGTGAGCGCAGGTACTCGCCCCCGTCTTTCCATTGCTCGGCGAGCGCGCGAACTCCGTCTCCCACCGTGGTGACGAACATGCACAGGTAGTCGAGCTGTCCCGACTCGCGCGACGCAACGTAGTCGGCAAGGCAGAGGTATGGCGCATCGCTCTGACGCCCAAACCTGAAGCTCTCCAGAACGCTTTTTCCGTCGGGACCAAGGACCATTATGGTGCGGTCGCCGTCGGACTGGACGGGGAAAAACTTGTACAGTGCGTTGGCCGAAATATCCTTGCGTTCGAGCATCACCTGCTCGACGTCTTCGACCGCGGCCTTCAAGTCGCGGGCTTTTTTGTCGCCGCCGGCAAGCGCTTGCTCGAAATTTTTGAAGCCGAGATGCCTCGTGTAGAGCATCACGGGATTGATGTATTCGAAGATCTCGGCAAGGTCGTAGTCGAGCAGAGTGTGTGACTTCAGGTCGGGTGGAAGAGGAATTTCCACGTCCCGCTTGACCGACGATCGCGACGCGGGCGCGCCGGCCACCCCGTCGTGCGCCGCCTTGGCGACGCCGGCGAGCAGTTTTTCGCTCTCCTCTTGCAGTCGCACACGCAACGACTCTCGCGACTCGCGATCCATTATCTGGTTTGCCAGGTCGAGCCCCTGCATCGCGTCATTCGCGTAAACGACCATCCCGTCGTACTCTGGCGCGATTTTGCCCCGCGTGAAGCGGTTAGAAAGCGCGGCACCGCCGACCAGGATTGGACACGAGATGTCTGCCGACTTCAGGTCCTGCGCCGTGACCACCATCATCTGGGCCGATTTCACCAGCAAACCCGAAAGCCCGATCGCGTCGGGCGTGTGCTCGCGACAGGCCCTTATAAGTTCATCGGGCGGAATCTTGATCCCGAGATTGATGACCCGGTAGCCGTTGTTGCTCAGGATGATATCGACGAGGTTCTTGCCGATGTCGTGGACGTCGCCCTTGACCGTGGCAAGCACGATCGTGCCCCGGCTCAGGCTCTCGCTCTTCTCCATATGCGGCTGAAGATGGGCGACTGCGGCTTTCATCGCCTCGGCCGACTGAAGCACCTCCGCCACGATCATCTGATTCGCGTTGAACAGGCGGCCGACTTCGTCCATCCCCTTCATCAGCGGTCCGTTGATGATCTCGAGCGGCGCCCTGGTCTTGAGCGCCTCGTCGAGGTCTTCCAACAGGCCGTCCTTGGAGCCGTCCAGGATGTAGAAGGCGAGACGCTCGTCCAGCGGTAGCGAGCGATGCTGCTGCTCGGTCTTTTTTGCCTTGCGCGCGCGGAAGTGCGCCGCGAATTCGGCAATCGGGTCGTCGCCGCGCCACCATATGAGATCCTCGGCGAGTTGCCGTTCCTCTTCGGGAATCGACGGATAGCGTTCGAGTTTCTCGGCGTTGACGATTGCGAGATCCAGTCCGGCCTGCACACAGTGATAGAGCATCACCGAGTTCAGGACCTCGCGCCCCGCGTCCGGCAGGCCGAAGGACACGTTGGAGACGCCGAGGACGGTTCGCGCCCGCGGCATCGCCGACTTGATGAGCCGTATGCCTTCGATCGTCTCGACGCCCGCGCCGATATAATTGCGGTCACCCGTGCCGACCGGGAAAACCAACGGGTCGAAAATGATGTCCTCGGGCTCGACGCCATACTGCTCGGTGAGCAACTCGTATGAGCGCTCTGCTATTGCGAGCTTGCGCTGGCGGGTGATGGCCTGCGCCTGTTGCTTGTCCTCGTCGATACATCCGACGACCAGCGCCGCGCCGTAACGGCGCGCAAGCGGTACCACGCGGCGGAAACGTTCCTCGCCGTCTTCGAGATTGATCGAGTTGATAATCGACTTGCCCGGCGTGCGCTTGAGCGCTTCCTCGATCACCGCCGGGTCGGTCGAGTCGATCATCAGCGGCACTTTGACCTTTTTGACCAGCAGATTGAGAAACCGATCCATGTCGGCGGCTTCGTCGCGGTCGGGGTCCTGCAGGCATACGTCGAGGATGTTTGCTCCCTTGCGCACCTGAAGGCGACCGATTTCAGCCGATTCCTCGAACTTGCCCTCGGCAATCAGGCGCTTGAACTTGCGGCTTCCGAGAACGTTGGTCCGCTCGCCCACGACCGCCGGACGGGTGCTGTCGTCGATTACGAACGTCTCGATACCGGAGACGACCGAGCGCCGCACGGACGCCGGCGTGCGCGGACGCTTTCCTTCCAGAGCCTGCGCGAGAAGCCTTATATGCTCATGCGTGGTGCCGCAGCATCCGCCCGCCAGATTGAGCCATCCGTTGTCCGCGAAGCGCGCCACCTTCGCGGCGAGCATCTCGGGCGTTTCGTTGTAGTGATTCTCCTCGTCGGGCAGACCGGCGTTGGGCACGCACGCAACATGGAACTTGCAGAGTCCGGAAAGGGTGCGCAGATGGTCGGTCATGAAGTCGGGGCCGGTTGCGCAGTTGAGCCCCATCCATAAGAGGTCGCGATGCGCGAGCGAGACGTACAGCGCCTCTATATCCTGCCCGGCAAGCAAAGTGCCCGTGGTCTCGACCGTACCGGAGACGGCAACTGCGACCGGCGCGCCGGTGTCGGCAATCGCGGACTCGATTCCCAGCAATCCGGCCTTGCAATTGACCGTGTCGTTCACGGTCTCGAGCAGCAGGATGTCCACGCCGCCTTCGATAAGCCCAATCGCCTGTTCGCGGTATGCGTCGCGCATCTGGTCGAACGTAATACCGCCGGTAACCGAGATACTCTTGGTCGTAGGCCCCATCGAGCCCGCCACGAAACGCGGCTTGCCGGGGGTCGTGAAGGCCTTCGCTTCGGCGCGGGCAATCTCGGCCGCGCGACGATTGATCTCGTGTGCGAGATCTTCCAGACCATATTCGGAGAGTACGACCGAGGTCGCGCCGAAAGTCGCGGTTTCGACGATATCGGCGCCCGCTTCGAGAAACCCCCGATGCATCTCGGCGATCAGTTCCGGGCGCGTTCGTACGATATTTTCGTTGCAGCCTTCGAGGCTCGCGCCGCCGTAATCCTCGGCGCTCAGATGATGGTCGAGTATAAACGTGCCGAAAGCGCCGTCGAGCAGGACGATACGTTCGGCGAGGATTTCGCGCAGAAGCTTGATCCGTGAGGCATCGGTAGACATTCTTTATTCCTGTTTCAGGCCTGGCGGGTGATCAAGTACCTTATCCGAGTGATATTCCGACCGCAATTTTGGCCTCCGCGACGCAATGGGGCGGAGTTTGGATCGCGCCGTGTCGCAGGAGCGCGCTGACGTGAAGCGGACTGTGCTGGTCACGGGCGGTGCCGGCTTTGTCGGCTCGAACCTGGTCGACGCGCTGCTCGCGCGCGGATTCCATGTCCGCGTGATCGATAACTTCACCACCGGCTCGCGCGAATATTTGAATCCTCGCGCCGAACTGGTCGAGGCCGATATCCGCGACGCCGCCTCGATCGCGCCCGCCTTCTCCGATTCGGTAGATTGCGTGTTTCACACCGCTGCCCGCCCGCGAATCCCGCTTTCTATCGCAAGGCCGGTTGAAACTCACATGACCAACGTGGTCGGAACGCTAAACGTGCTAATCGCGGCGCGCGATTCCGGGGTCAGGCGCCTCGTCTATTCCGGCTCATCGTCGGTCTACGGCGAACAGCAACGGATGCCGCTGGTCGAAACGATGACGCCCAATCCGCTCAATCCCTACGCTCTACAGAAGTACGTCGGCGAGCAGTACGCCCGCATGTTCCATCGTTTGTTCGATATGCAAACGATAACGTTGCGTTATTTCAACGTCTACGGACCGCGGATGGCGTCCGAGGGCGCATACAGCACGGTTATCGGGGCATTTATCCAGGCGCGCAAGGAAGGGCGCAGCCTCGAAATTCACGGCGACGGCGAGCAGACGCGCGATTTCACCCACGTCAGCGACGTAGTCGAGGCAAACCTGCTTGCGATGGATTGCGAGGGTGCCGACGGACGCGCGCTCAATATCGGTTATGGACGCAACGTCAGTGTCAATCGTATAGCGGCGCTGGTTGGCGGCCCGACGGTTCGGGAGGCAGGACGCAAGGGCGACATGCGCGACACCTTGGCGGATAATTCGGCCGCCGCGGAAGTGCTCGGGTGGCGTCCGCGAATATCCGTCGAGCAGGGTGTGGCCGAGATGATGAAGTCAGAAGGCCTCCAGAACTGCGGCTGAACCGGCGGCGTTGCTCACGACGCGCCATTATTAGAATCGGACGAAACTGCTTCCTCTGCTTCTAATTCAGCTCCATTTGGTGTAACAAACGCCCGGGGAGCGCCGCAGTGAGTAATCCCTACTACAAGCAGCACTGGATCGATATCGAGCCCGAACGGCGGGCCGCTTACGATCAGATTCTGGCGTTTTATCCAGCGATGGAGCCGTTGCTCCGGCCGCTCGCTCTCAAGCCGGGTCTTCGCGTGCTCGACGTCGGCTCCGGTCCCGGCCATACCGCGCTGGAGCTTGCGCGCCGGGTCACCGCGTCGGGCAAGGTGACCGGCGTTGATATCAACGCGGAGTTCGTCGAGCGCTCGAACCGGCGAGCCCGCGAGCAGGGGATTGCCGCCGAATTCGTGCATGCGGCTTTCCCGCCGCTCGCCTTTGCGGACGGAAGTTTCGACCGCGTTTATTCCAAAAATGTGCTTGAATATGTCGATTCAGCGGGCGAGGTCGTGCTTGAAATGGCACGGGTGGCGGCGCCCGGCGCAATAGTGGTCGCAACCGACAGTGACTGGGATATGATCGCGGTCGAAACGGGGCCCGAGGGGCGTGAGCTTAACGAGCGCGTGCTGACCGCGGCCAAATCGATCGCGCTCAAGGAGCCCAAAATCGGGCGCAGGCTTTACGGGTTGTTTCGCGCGGCCGGACTGTCGGACGTCAAGGTCGAGATTCTGGCCGGCGCCGACACCCTTGGACGGTCGCTGCCGATGCTCAAGGAGAGTCTGGCGCGGTATGCGCGGGATTCGGGGCAGGTTTCGGAGTCGGAGGTGGAAGAGTGGCTCGCGAATATAAATCGTGCGATAGAACGCAGGACGTTTCTGATGGCTCTGCCTCAGTTCATCGTGCGTGGAATAAAGGAATAAGCGCCCTGCACGAGGGCGGTTATCGAATCGAAGGGAGTGCAAGATGATTCCGGCCTGGATTGCGCTGGTTGACGGATTGCTGGCGGTTGCCTTCGCCGTAGTGGGGATCGGTGGCGCGCACTTCCGATTCTTTGCCCCGTTCACAGGCTTTCAATTCTTCGTGGTGGGATTCCTGCTCGCCATCCTCGCGGTTCTTTTCGGTATTATCGGGTACTTTGTCACTCGCAGGCCGCCGCGACGACGCCTGCGACCGCGCGCGGTGATTGGTCTCGTGCTTGGTCTGATAGTCGGGGTCCCTATCGTGGTCAAAATTGTCAGCACCAGCAAGTATCCCGCGATCAATGACATCACGACCGATATCAACAATCCGCCCGAGTTCGTCCACGCGCCTGAGCTGCCCGCCAATCGTGGGCGCGACATGAAATAC
>JBJKQX010000224.1:0-3689 GCA_046704965.1 Binataceae bacterium (SeqCode) | reverse complement strand
AAGGCCCCTTCTAGACAAGGAGGTTGATAGGCCGGAGGTGGAAGCGTCGTAAGGCGTGGAGCTGACCGGTACTAATTGGCCGTGCGGCTTGACCACTAATTAAATTGACCGTTCATATTGGGAGTCTATCGCTAGCTCCTGAAACGTCGGTCAGACCGGAGTCGCAGAGTTGACTTCGGACTCAGTAGAAGACCCTACATTCAGTTTGTCGAAACATTAAGCCCGATCGCGCAAATGCGCGATCGGCAAAGTTTCCGGTCGTCATGGCGAGGGTGACACACCCGTTCCCATCCCGAACACGGCAGTTAAGCCCCTCAGCGCCGATGGTACTGTGACCGTAGGCGTCACGGGAGAGTAGGACGCGGCCGGGAAATTCCCAAGGGCGGAGCATCGAATGCTCCGCCCTTTTTTGTTTTTTTCCGCCAGGGGATGCGGGGACCTTGGTTGTCGCCGCTGACGGTAACCAGGCTTACTCGCTGACGGGCGGCGCATATACGGTGAGGACGATCCGCGCGTTCAGATCGGAAGCTGCTGCTAGCGTTTGCGGTGCGACTGCGATCTCATAGTATTGATGAGGTTCACTCCCGGCTTGCACCCCGATGTTGAAGTCTCGGCGCGTGGCGCCGTTCCATAGGTTGAGAGCCGCGCCGGGTAGGGGTCGAATCAATCGGCAGAACGCGCGAATTGCCGAATCCGCGCTCTTAGGTTGGCCAGGCAGTTCAAGATGAGCACGGTACACTCTCTTGTGGCGTCCGACGTGCAGCACAAATACCTTTTCACCCATTGCCGTAACGAGCGGCTCCAGATTCGACTTGGAGTAGATGTCTAGATCGACATTCAGGAAGCCGGTTGGTTCGGAAGTATTTTTCCGCATCGGTGTTCGTTTCGCCCTCAGAGCGAGGCCCGTGCGTCTTTCAGTCTGAAAAAGAAAAAGCGGCCCGCGCTGCGGACCGCCGTCTGAGATGCCAGCCCTTGGGCTGCTAATGTTTGGTTTCGATTCGCCTTCCGTACGACACTTCGCCTTTGTCAACACGCAGGCTGAAGCCGCAATCCGGGTTGGTGCAAACCCAGGCTTTGAAAAGTACCGAAGCCCCCTCCTGCCCGTAGTCGGATAGCGGAATCAAGCTCCCGTTATTGCACTTCTGGCACTTCGGCCAGTCCATCAGCCACTCCCTCCTTGCCGCGACCCGAAAGATGAGCCTACCCGTGAAACTATCCAACAGACGCACTCAAATCAACGAGCTTCCTTGAATTTCCGCGTGCCATCAAGCTCGATCGGATAAATTTTCGCACTAAATGGTCGATGATAAGGTTAACTTATGAATTCCGACAAGCCTGCGTTTCTGATTCGCGAAGCCGATTCCGGCGACAACCGTCGCCTCCTCGCACTCGCGCGCGAGCTTGATTCCATAAACCTGCCGACCGACCCGGCTGAACTGCGCGACGTCTTGAAGCGTTCGGAGATGTCGTTTCGCGGCCGGATTCGCGACCGTTCGCGGGCCGTTTACGTTTTCTGCGCCGAGGACACACGCAGTCGCAGGCTGACGGGCGCTTCGATGATCATCGGCAAGCATGGTACGCCTGACGCGCCACATTATTATCTTGAAATGGACTCCGAGGAGCGCTATTCGCAGACGCTCAAGCGGATGTTCCGCCACGAATTTCTTCGGCTCAGGCGTTCGATGGACGGGCCGACCGAGATTGGTGGCCTTATCGTTGACCCATCGATGCGCGGATTGCCCGAACAGGTCGGCAAGCAGCTCTCGTGGGTGCGATTTCTCTACCTCGCGCGTCATCGCAAGCGCTTCGAAGCTCGTGTGATAGCCGAGATGCTCCCGCCTTTCGGTCCTGAACACAGAAACGCGTTCTGGGATCATTACGGACGCGAGGTAACCGGTCTTTCATTTCGCGAGGCCGACAGGCTATCGAGTCGCGACAAGGAATTCATCCAGGCGCTTTTTCCGAAAGCGCCGCTTTATATTTTTCTGCTGCCGGAAGAGGTGCGCAATTCGCTCGGTGAGGTGGGCAAGAACACGCGCGGAGCGGTGAGGCTGCTGGAAAAGGCCGGAATGAGGTTTCTCAATCAGCTGGATCCCTTCGACGCAGGCCCGTACTACGGCGCCGAGGTGTCTGAACTGGTTCCGGTCAGGGAATATCGATCGCGGGTCGCCGTTTGCGGTGATCCGCCGCCTGACGAAAGCCGATGGTTCCTTGTCGCGCGTGAGGACGCACGCGGATTTCGAGCGGTGAGGGCGGAGGCGACGATAGTGAAGTCGCGAATCGTGGTGAGGCGTGCGGTGCTGAAGATGCTTTCGGCCCGTGAGGGCGAGCGTCTCGACGTGGTCCCGCTTCCATAGAGCGGTACGACTTGCGTTTCCCGATCAGGATGAGATAAGCGCCCGGTAGAAGCGCAATGCGGCTTCGACCTCGGTGAGGAAGTTGTACTCGTTTGGTGCGTGAACCACGCCGGTTGATTGGCCCGGGCCGAAAACCACCGGAATCAGTTGCGCGGCGTATATTCCCGCCTCGGTGCATCCCGCCTTGACTCCGCTTTCGAGTTCAAGCCCGGCGCGCGCCATCGCCGCCATCGCAAGTTCCACCGTCTCGCTAGCGGGCGGGCTCCTGAAGCCGGGATTCGCGCGTGTCTCCGAAAGTTCGATATCCAGGTTAGGCGCTCCCGCCGAGAGTCGTTCGACTATCGACGAAACGCCACGGCGCACCTCATCAAGCGCGAGGCCCGGCGGAGGCCGTAATTCGAAGACCAGGACGATGGTGTCGTCGCGCGTATGTATCACGCCCGGATTGCAGGTGAGTGTGGGCGCGGCGAAATCGGGCTCGTCAGATCCGCCGCGGTCGGCGAATTCCTTGAGATCCCCGACGACCTGCGAAAGCGCCGCGATCGCCTCTGCCGGGATGTATTCGGAGCGTTCGATATTTTCGGACTCGACGGCGCTCGCGCCCAAGGTTCCGGCAAACTGCTCGGGGACAATCAGTTCGCATCGCGCGGGGACCTTGTTTACCGCGTCGCCTCCGTCTATCGCCGCGACGTGAAGCTTGGGCCGGGAAGCCGCGACTTCGAGAGCCTTGATTATCGCATTTTCGCCCAAGGCCGGCGTGCTGGAGTGGGCCGATCTGCCGGCGAACGCGGCTCGCTTCATTTTTATGGCGCTCCCTGCGGTGACCGGCGTGAAACGGACCGCAAGCTCGAACACCATCAGGCCCTTATGCGCGGTTATCATTTGGAGCCGCGACGGCTCGCCGACGAAGGCCAGCGCGCCCGGAGGAAACGCGCCCGCCTCGCACAATTCTTTGGCACCCGTCAGTCCGTGCTCTTCGCCGAAAGTCCCGGCCAGATAGATGTCGCGCCGGGGGCGGTCGCATTCGATAACAGCCGTCATCTTGGCTGCGAAATCGAGCTTGGTGTCGGCTGCGCCGAGGCCATAAATGCGATCACCCTTGACTGTCGCCGCGAACGGGTCGCCGTCGCATTGCGTCCACATCGAAGCGTCGCCGGGCGGTACGGTGTCGAGATGGGTATTCAGGACCAGCGGCGCAAGTCCGGGCTCGCGTCCGGCGATGAAGCCGAGCAGATTCACCTGATCGGGACCTTCATGGCGCGACGGGATTAGCTGCATCGCAACGCCCGCGGGCGCAAGTATCTCGCGCGCGCAAAACTCAGCGATCGTGCG
>JBJKQX010000223.1:0-4114 GCA_046704965.1 Binataceae bacterium (SeqCode) | reverse complement strand
CCCTCCCGTCGCCAGAACCCGCCCGTGCAACAGACTGGCTTCCTGTTCGTAGTACCCGGCGTATTCCTGCCGTTGCGCGCTGAACAGGCTGGTGAACGTTCCGTAGGGTGGATATGAGGACTCGCTGAACGGACGCGACCACAGGTCGTTGAACTCGAAACCCGCAAGCGACCGCCATCCCGGCGCCCACGTGTACACCACCTCGGCATTGGTTCCGCGCGTCTCGTCGGGTACATGGTCGCGTTCGGACGAAGGATTTGAGGGGTAGGGGGTGGCGTTGAGCCGCACGTCGTTGCGAACGAAGTAGGCGCTCAGCCGCGCGCTCAGATGGTCGGTGAAACGATGATCGAACTCGCCCTTATAGAGCATGAATTCGTTGCGCTCATGGGCGGTGGGATTGAGCGGCGAGCCCGTCGCGATTGAAAAGTTGGGAAGGCTCACGTTGGAGCGGATGTAACGGGCGAAGCCTCGCACCGTGGTATCCGGGCTCAGGTCGTAATCGAGCCTGAGCGAGCCTGAAAGATTATCGCTGTTGTCGTTGACCCGCCTGAAACCTTCAGTCGAAAAATACGAAAGCGCGCCCGCGAAATGAAAATGGTTATGCGCGCCGGCGAGCGTCAGCACTTGTCGCTCGGTTGCGCTGTTTCCGCCTTCGGACAGGAAGCTGGCATGCGGTCGGCCTTCGCCCTCCTGGGTTATCAGGTTGACCACTCCGCCTATTGCCTGAGAGCCGTAGAGCGAGCCACCGGCTCCGCGCAGGATTTCGATACGGTCGAGACTGTCGGTGGTCAGATTCGCGATATCGAATCCGTCGCTCGAACCGCTATTGAGCGGCACTCCGTCCATCATGATCAGGGTCTGCGCTGCCGTTGAACCGCGAATCGAAACCTCGGTCAGAGAACCCGGTGAGCCGTTTTGGGTGACGATGACGCCCGGAACTTCACTCAGCGCAGTGCCGACCCGCTGAATCTTTTGCGCCTCCATTTTCTTCTTGCCGATCACCGTGATCGTGTTGCCTATCTGGCTTATCGGCTGCGGGATTCGTGTCGCCGTAACGACCACGGGCGGAAGCTTCTGCTCGGCAGCCCGGTGAGCCGACGCGGTCTCACGGGACTTCTTCGCATTCTTGCTCTCGTGATGCTTATGACTGGTCTCGGACGATTGACCCGGAGTTTCAGGCGAGGCCGCGACAGCGGTGGATTTACCTCCGGCAGGGTCGGCCACCGCCGACCGGGCGACGGCGAAAAGCGCAAGCGCGACTGCAAGGACAAAAATCGAAACGGACTTCATTCACTCCCTCCGCGTGAACGTGTCTGCTCGCGCGGATGGAGCGGGCGCGAAAAACAAACGCCCGGTCCTTCGCTACGAAGGAACGGGCGTCAGGATTGTCAGGCCTGAAGCCACCCTCCCCGCGGAAGGCAGACAACGCAAATATTCGGCCGGTCTCCTGGCTCGGGGTTCTTCCTCGGACCCGCCTTCCCGCTCAAGCGGTGGCGTCGTGGGTCGTCGTCCCCCCACACAGTTGCGGGGCAGCGCCGGATTTGCACCGGCTTCCCGTACACCGAATGTGCAGAAATAGTTAGCTGCGGCACATCACGAAGTCAAATGACCTTTTTTCCGGGACGGGCGATCGAGAAACGGTCAGCTGACTGCGTGGTCGATTCGAGGATTTGGCCTGGCGAAGCGATGAGTTGCGAGGGAGCCCGAATTGACGGGCTCCCTCGGCAGGAGTTTGGGAACTACTGCGCGGCTTTGCGGGCAGCGCTCAACACTGCGTCGTAGTTGGGCTGGTCGGCCACTTCCTTGACGTATTCGACGTGAACCACGTTGTCGTTCTTGTCCACCACGAACACGGCGCGCGCCAGAAGGCCGGTCTCTTTCATCAGCGCTCCGTAAGCGGGACCGAACTCGCGATCCTTGAAGTCACTGATCATCGTGACCTTGTCGACCCCCGCCGCTCCGCACCATCTGGCCTGCGCGAACGGCAGGTCCATCGAAACGGTCAGGATTTCAACGTCGCCCGGAAGCTTCGAGGCCTCCTCGTTGAACCGCCGCGTTTCAGCGTCGCACACCGGAGTGTCGAGCGACGGAACCGCGCTGATGATCTTTACCTTGCCCTTGAACTGGTCGAGCGTAACCGGTGCAAGCCCCTTGCCTACGGTGGTAAAAGCCGGCGCCTTCTGGCCGGGCTTTATCTCCGGTCCGACAAGCGTCAGCGGGTTGCCGCGCATCGTAACTGCGCCCTTGCGTTCTTCCGCCATAAGTCAGATCTCCCTGTTGGAGGTTGGAAAAAAAGAAAACGAACAATCCGACTCTAACTGCGACGCACGGCCGCGTAAACAAGGCGTCCGCCGGTCCCGCGATCCCTTTCCGAGCGGCCTGTCCTGATGATCGTGAGGCGTACCGGTTGACTGTCTTCGGGAATACGCAGCGGCGGGAATTAAATCGACGCTGAACTCGTTGCCGAAAAAAACGGGGATGTCGCGCGCGTTGGCGGGCATCCCCGAAAAAGGCCTCTTGCCAATCTGAACGTTCAGGCTTTGTCGAAACGTGCCTTGCGCTGCTCCTCGATACGATCGGCGGTCTCACGCGCAGGGCGCGCGGGCATATTCTTCGACCATTCCTTGGTGTAGTCGAATTGTTCCCAATGGCTGTCGTTCGGATCCCATACGTAGGGCAGCTTCACGATCTCGCCCGGCGTCGCGATCGTTTCGAACGCACGCAGCGCATCGCGAACTATCGAGCGCTGGAGTTCCGGCTCGTTCGGTTTGCCGGTCTGATGGCCCAGCGGGAAGTTCAGAAACACGGCCCGCGGCGGTTTGACCGCCTGCGTGATGTCGAGCGCCGAAGTCATGCAAAGCGTCGGTATTCCCGCCTCTTCAACCACCCGTGCGATCAGTCCAACGGACTGATGACACACCGGTCAGGCAGGCACCAGGTAGAAGGCGTCGACGTGGGCGCGCTTCAGTTCGTCGGCAATCTGCGGAGCAAGTTCGTCACGCACTTTGCGGGAGGAGTAGACCCCGCCCATGAAGCTGAACGCGGTATCGTTCAGTTCGCCGATTACGCCCTCGCGCTCGAATTCACGAAGCCGCTCGAGCGGAAAGACGCAGTTCGGATCTTTCAGCGCGTCGCGCGTCAGGTAGCCGAAGTGCCAAATGTCGAGGTCTTCGCGCTGCGCGTTCTTCGGAATCCTACGGTAAGAGGCGTCCTCGCGATGGAACCGTGGCTGATCGCGATAGACAATCCCGCCTGAACTCATCAAGGCGATCTTGCACTCGGCGATGGGTTTTCGAAGCGGCGTCCATGGGATGTCTTCATTCACCACCCATCGGTACGGAGCGTAGTCACTGTAAAGTTCGCGCGTTCTCGGAATGTAGTCGACCGGCATTTCGCTATTTCGCTTCCCCGTCGTCTGTTTGATTCCTTGGGTCCATTGTAGCGCATCCGGGTCGCTCAGTGTCAGACCCCGCGCCGCTCAGGATTTGGCCGATTTTATCGCCGGAAGCACGTCGGCGGCGAAACGCTCCAGCGAGCGGCGGGTTTTGGCCGGATCGAGCCCTGGAAGCTGCATCACCACGATAAGCTCGGTCAGCGGCGTGCTGTCAAGAATCTCCGAGATGCGCTCCTTTACCTGCGCGACCGAGCCCAGCACACTGGTTCGCTGCAGCCGCTGCTCGTCGGGACGGATAAGGACATCGCCCTTGCCGCCGCCCAGCGCCTGCGCCGCCTTGAGCCACTGGCCGTAAAGCTCTGCCTGATACATGAGGGCGTCGCGCGTGTCGCGCCACGCCTGCTGCTCGTTGTCGGCTATATAGACGACGCGGCTGTTTACGATGCTTTAGCGCGCAGGGTCTTTGCCCTCGGCCTTGAGCGCGTCGATATATGTGCTGATTTCCCTGCGTCCGCCCACGCATGCGAACGACAAATCGAGTCGCGCGGCACGCTGAATGGGCTTGGGCGCGCCCGCTCCCCAGAGAAGTTCGGGACCGGGTCGGCTGGCGGGCGTCGGAAGGACGCGCACGCCGCGCAACTTGAAGTACTTGCCGTCAAAGTCGAAGCGCTCGCCGGTCCACGCGCGCTTGAGGATATCGATCGTCTCGAGCGTCCGGCC
>JBJKQX010000222.1:0-6706 GCA_046704965.1 Binataceae bacterium (SeqCode) | reverse complement strand
CGCTGGGAGATATCGACCGTGACACCCTTGCCCGTGCGGCGACGATAGAGAATCGCCGCAATGACGGCGGAGGCGTTTGAGATGCCGCCCACGGGGTCGCCGTAACTGATGCCGGTTTTCTGCGGGGTTGAATCGAGATAGCCGGTAAACGAGGTCAGGCCGGCGGTATGCTCCATCGCGGGGCCGTACACTGAGTAATCGCTCTGCGGACCACGCCCGCCATAGCCCGGCATCGACGCAATTATCATGTTCGGATTCCGACGGCGTACCGCAGGCTCGTCGAGGCCGAGCGTCTTGAGTATTCCGGGGCGCGAGTTGTCGATCATGACGTCGCAATGTTCCGCCAGCGCCAGTACCAGCTCACGGCCTTCGGGTCGCGTGAATTCGATCGCCACTCCGAGCTTGTTGCGATTGATTTCGTTGAAATAGCCACTCGCGTTGTACGGTCGCGCCGGCGCGGTGTCCTGATCGAAGAAGTCACGGATAAAGTCGTGGTGACCTGGTGCTTCGATCTTGATTACCTCGGCACCCAGATCAGCCAGCGTCTTGGTCGCCATCGGGCCGGCCCACGCCTGAGTCAGATCGAGAACCCGTATGCCTTCGAGGGGAAGTCCTGATTTAGCCATTTTTCAGATAAGCCCCGTCTGCGAGAGTTCCTTGAGTTTGGCGTCGGAGATTCCGAGTTCCGCTGCCAGCACCTCGGCGGTATGCTCGCCGAGCAGCGGCGCCGGGCCGGCGACCCGAAACTCAAGATCGCGCTCGCCATCATTTAGGATCCAAGGAGCCTTCGGTTCAGTGTAGGTTCCGGCGCGCGGATGGGTGACGCGAGCGAAGAAATTGCGCGCGGCTTCCTGCGGCGAACTCAGCGCCTCGGGTATCGAGGCGACAAAACCCACGCATCCTTTCTGTTTGGCTGCGCGTTCGAACAATTCGAATTTGCCGTGCTCGAGGAAATAGCCACTTATTATCGCGACCAACTCGTCGTTGGTCTGGAGCGCCGTTTGTGGGTCTTTGAATCGGTCGTCCTGAAGCAGTTCCGGCTGTCCGATCAGGTCGAACACCTTGGGATACTGACGCGGTAGATAGTACAGTCCCGCGTATCCGTCGGCGACCTGGTAGAGAGCCCATGTGGCGGAAATGATATTGCCGCGCCGCGTTTTCCATTGATCCGACGTGGGCGAATCCAGAGAAACGGTAGCAGGATTGGCGGTTTCGAGCGTGCTTGCCTGGCACTCGACGATGGAGATGTCGAGATGCTCGCCTTGGCCGGTCGCGTTCGCGCGCGCCAGCGCCGCAAGCGTTCCGGGCAACGCGTGAAGTCCACCCTGATACTCGGCCTGTGATCCGCCATTTACCAGCGGTTCGCGCGAGGGCTCACCGGTCAGCGCCATCTGGCCACCCATCGCAAACTCGATCAGGTTGGTCGCCTCGAAATCACGATACGGGCCGGTCTGCCCGAAGGGGGTTATCGAGGTGACCACCAGGGCGGGCAAATTGGCTCGCAGATGCCCCGGTGTCATGCCTAGCGCCGCCCACTCGCGCGGTAGCATGTTTTCGACTACGCAGTTGGCCTTTGCCACCAGCGCCATAAGCAGATCGCGCCCGTGCTGATCCTGCAAATTGAGCGTGATGCTCTTTTTGCCGGTATTCAGATACAGAAACAGCGGATTGGCTTCGGGGTCACATTCAGTGCCGTCGAGGTCGGGCGTACGCCTTGCGCGATCGCCCCCTCGGGGCTGCTCGATTTTCCACACCTCGGCGCCGAGTCCCGCCAGCATCCGTGTACAGAACGCGGCGCTGATCCCTTCGCCAAGCTCGATCACCCGCATTCCGTCCAAAGGCAGATTGTCGCTCATGCCCTCAACTCTCCCTCATCTCGCTACATTTTCACCAACAACTATCGCAGCCCAACAATTACTGCTACTGCGACTCGTAGTTGGAAGTTTTCCTTGGGCAAGTCATGTTCACGATCCGGCGTCTCCGCTCCGTGCAGTGGCACCTCGGCTCTTCTGATTAACATGCCGTGATTTTGTTCACCGCACGACTCTAGCGCCGATGCTCCCCTAGTGACAGAGCGTTGACGTTTGAATCAACTATCCGTCGATTCGATAGGAAGGCGTTCGATAAGTGGATTTACCTCGAGTGCGTGTTAATTGACGTGGCGTCTGCAGTTTGCTGTTCTTTCTCCCATAAATAGGGGGTCGGCCGCGTCGGGATCGGCACTGCAATCGGTTCAGCATACACGGTGGATTCGAGGATATCCGATGAGAAACTTGATGGTCTCCAGATGGCTCACTGCATGTCTGTTTGCGCTGCTTGTAATGTGTATGGGCGCTCTTCCGGCTGTCGCTCAGACGGGAGGAGGACAGGCTACGAGCGCGCTGAAGCAAGCACTAACGATAGGAACCGATACCGCGGTCAATCTGGTCGGCAGGCCGGGCGGCTATTTTTCCAATCCCGCCATCAGGATCGGTTTCCCAAAGAGCCTTAGCTTCGTTGAAACCGGGCTGCGAACGGTCGGTTATGGTCCACAGGTCGACCAATTCATCCGCAGCATGAACAGCGCCGCAGAGGCCGCCGCGCCCAAGGCGAAGCCGATTTTCATTCATGCGATCGAGACCATGAGCTTCAGCGACGCGCAGAGGATCATTACTCGGGGCGGTCATTCGGCGACCGACTACTTCCAGCGGAAAACCACGCCGGAACTGGTTGCCGCCTTCACACCCATAGTCCGGCAGCAGATGGCCAAATATTCAGTGACCAACCAATACAACGAGTTGATTGGACACTATCAGACCGGGGCTATCGGAAGTCTGAGCAGCATGCTCGGAGGCGCGTCCAAGCCCAGCCTCGACATCGACAGCTACGTAGTTCACAAGGCGCTTGACGGGCTGTTCTACGAGGTCGGGCAGCAGGAGGAAAAGATTCGCACTAACCCGGCCGCGCAGGTGACGCCGTTGCTGAAATCGATTTTCGGCGGTTATCGCTGAAGAGATTTGCCCGGCCGAGGTCGAGGCGGGGCTACCGTCCCCGTGACGTAACTGTTTCCTTGAACGAACCTGCCGCGGTCCGCGTTTGTCCACGGCCGATGTCGCTTCTAGCTTTGCGTCCACACCGCAATCATCCGTGCCCGTTCCTTGCCAGGGTTTTCCCATCGATGCGGAACGTCAGCCTTCAGATGAAGAGTGTCTCCTTCGCCAAGATTCTCGGTTGCGCCACGGACGGAAAATCTCACCCTGCCGCCCAGGCAGTGAAAGAGCACTTCGCCGTTGTAGGTAAGTGGGCGTCCGCTTTGCGCCCGGGGTGACAGTTCAATTATGCAGGCCTCCATCTGAGGGTCGCGCAGGGCCTCCGCGATCCTGAGGATTTTTGCGCGCGAACGTGCTGACACCACATGCGCGAAACCGCGCCGGATAAGCCGCAGATCGGGCTTCTGGTCTTCCTCGCCTAGAAGATACCCGGCTCGCCTTCGCAATGCCGTGGCTATCTTGACGAATACCTCAACCGAAGGGACCAGCCGTCCCACCTCAATCTTCTGTACCGTCCCCGGTGAAACGCCGGCGGCTTCAGCTACAGCGCGCATCGTAAGGCCTTGCTCAACGCGCGCCTGGCGGATGCGGGCGCCGATCTCTCTTACCGGAACGCTGCCGCCGTCCGTTGCATCGAGTTTTCGAACCGACTTCGAGGCCATCTTGAATACCTTCGCTCCCACACTATCCGGATTCGGATGGCCCGGCGCTCTTGCGGATGGGTTCATGTCGATTCCCATCCCGTCGAGTATTTCCTCGTCGTACCAACAGAGCGCCGCGATCGCGCCCCGGATACATGTATGCGTACGCGAGAGCATTACCGCCGGACCATCGGCTCAGTCGCGACGATAGCGGCCAGCTGACGGTCCGTCGAGAGAATCCGCACCAACGGGTTTACGGAGTTTGCGCGGGTCGTTTCCGACACGTGGGTCGGAAGTTATGCGCTGTATCCGTAGGTATGTCCCCAAGTTCCAATAGGATACACAAGTGATACCATCGGAAACAATTTTGCGAATTCGGTTTTTTGACCTCTCCGACGCTTTGAGATTGGGGACGATCACAAAGGGTTAACGGCGCGTGTCATTATCCGCGCGATGGGGCGCAACGCCGCTCAACGGGCACGAGCGTTGCAGGTCTTTTTGTTGCATTGGTCGATTCCGGCGGCTTTGGGGAATAGTTCGCCGGCCGGCAGATCGGCTCAAGCGCTTCAGATTCTTTCAACAGCGGAGAAGGGGACGGCACTATGCATTCTTTAAACTACACGGAAGGATGGACCAGAAGGCATTTCCTCGGGCATTCGGCAAAGGGGATCATGGCGGCGGGAATCCTGGCGCCGCTTTGGTCGGTGATCGAGAACACTGGAACCTGCGAGGCCGCCTATCCGCCCGAGTTGTTGTCAATCGAGGCTTACACCAAGGGCAAGCTGAAGGTCGGCGGGGTCCTCAACGCAGAGAACGTGGACGTGGTCAAGGACATCCTGAATCCGGGCCTGTATCACCAGATAAAGCACGAACGGCGAGAGTGTGACCTCGCGCCGACCGAAAGCAGACTCGACCATTTGATGCCCAAGCCTTACCTGGAGGCCACGCTTCATAACAATGGCAAATATAAATTCGGCCCCAAGGGGAACCTCTGGACAAAAGGCGGAAAGCCGTGGCAGGGGGGCAATCCGTTTCCGGAACCCAAGGATGCGAAAGAAGTCCTTATCGCCAACACTCTGAGTTGGGGCAAGCGCGATGCTGGAGGTTACGGTGTCCGTGTGACGGATACCGACGAAGCCGGACACGTGCAGTATGAGTATCACGAGTATTATGTGGAATGGCAGACCGTTGGCCGTACCGTGCTCGACCCGCATCCGTACCAAGCCGGTCACGAGAACCAACTGCGCTACTTCCCGGTCCTCGTTACTTATCCCGAAGACATGGTTGGAACTTCATTCCTTCAGATATGGTCGTATAACGAGCGGATATTTCCTCTGTTCTACGGATATACGCCAACTCTCAAGCGGATCATGACGTTCCCAACCGATCAGCGGTTCGAACCCGGCGTGCCGGGCGATATAACTTTTGCCAGCGACTTGTGGATGGTAGGAGATCCGCTGTTGACCTGGGGCGACTTCAAGTTGGTTGGAAAGGGTCCCCTTCTGGCAACTCCGGCTCATGGGCGTCTAAATATCAAGAAAGACTGGTCATTTCCGATGACAGGCGGGACGACCGGCCAGAAGTATTACCGCACGCATCTGGAGTTGGTACCCGAAACCTACTGCTGCGAACTGCGCCCCACGCACTATCCGCGTGCGCCATACAGCAAGAAGTGGGTATGGTACGATGCACGCACGCAGGTTCCCGTCAGCATGTTGACCTTCGATCGCCAGGGCAAGCCGTGGCACTACAAGGAACTGGTTTACGGCGAGTGGGGACCCAATCCCGGAATTGACTGGCCCAACACACTTCCCAACGAGCATTTCTGGAACATCACCGCCGACCAGAACGAGGATTTGCAGACAGGCCGCCAGTCGCATTTCTACTGGTGCCCTCAGATCACGGGCGGATACAAACCGCATGTGAACGACGCCGGACTGTTCGCGGAATACTGCTCGATGGATGCACTGCGGCGCCTGGGACGCTAGGCCGGCCAAGCACCTGCATCGCGCGCGTGGCCGGCTTCGCTCCCCCGGTGGGCTGGCCCGCGCGCTCCCGGATGTCGAAAGGCCGCTCGACGCGTCGGCATGCCGCCGGCCCGCCATCGAGCCGATCGGCGCATCATAGGCGATTGTCGAGGCAATACGACCCGATCCTGTGATATAGTCCACAGGTTGGTTTGCGTCGGCATCGCGATTATCTGGAATAAGCTGGAGGCCTGAGCGGAGCGGGAAAACCGACGGTCGCTGCATTCCTGTAGCGTGCGAACGGTTACCGTATCACGCGACGGCGCCTGATTCGGTCTGAAGAGAGAGGAGATTATGCGACAAGTTCTCATCGTGGAAGCTGCCCGATCGGCGATCGGGAAGAAGAAGGGTTCCCTGTCTGCCACCCACCCGACGGAAATGCTCGGCCATGTGATGATGGAGACTCTCAAGCGCGCCGGTGTTCCGTCCTCCGCGGTAGGGCAGGCGGTCGGCGGATGCATCAACAAGGTCGGTGCGCAGTCGATGAACGTGACCCGGACCGCATGGCTGACCGGAGGAGGCGACGCCGACGTGGCGTGCTCGACCGTGGATTCCCAGTGCGGTTCGAGCCAGTACGCGATGAACCTTGGCACAAGTCTCATCGCCTCCGGGGCGGAAGACGTAGTGCTCGCCTGCGGGGTTGAAAATATGAGCCTGCTGCCGATCGGCTCCGACTCAATCGCGGGCGCCAAAGCCGGTTTCGGCAAACCAATCACGCGAAAATACTGGGACCGTTTCGAGTTCACGAGCCAGTTCGAAGGCGCTGAACGAATTGCCACTAAATACGGAATTTCGCGGCAGGTTACCGACCAGCTCGGGCTGGAATCGCAACTGCGGGCAGCGGCGGCTATCGCCGACAATCGCTTCGCGTCTCAGATCGTGCCGCTCGAGGTTTCCATACGTAACGATGACGACCAGAAAACCGTGGAAATGCGCACTTTCGACCGCGACGAGATTCCGCGCCAGACCAGTCTTGAGGCGCTCGCCGGTCTGAAGCCGGTTGCGCGGC
>JBJKQX010000221.1:0-6298 GCA_046704965.1 Binataceae bacterium (SeqCode) | reverse complement strand
CGTGTTGTAATCGATGACCTTGTCGGCGCCGAGACTGCGAACGTAGTCGTGGTTCGCGGCACTCGCGGTCGTAATTACGCGGGCGCCGATATGCTTCGAGATCTGGATCGCAAAACCGGCCACACCGCCCGCGCCACCCTGGATCAGTATCGTTTCACCGGATTTGAGTTGCAGCGTGTCCTCGATCGCGCAGAGGGCGGTGAGGCCGATCAGCGACATCGCCGCGCACTCCACGTGTGTAAGCTTCTGCGGCTTTCTCGCGACGATCGCCGCGCGGATCGCGATTTTCTCGGCGTAGGCTGCTTCCTGGCCGACATCGCAGACGCCGAAGACTGCGTCGCCGATCGCGAAGTCCGTCACCCCGGCGCCGAGCGCACTGACAACGCCGGAGAAATCCCGCCCCGGAATGTATGGGAAGTCGGTGATCGGGGCATAGCGGCCGGCGCGCACTTTCCAGTCGGCGCCATTGACGCTGGCTGCGTGAACGTCGACGAGCACCTGGCCCGGCCCGGCAACGGGGTCCGGTACGTCGCCATACTGCATCACCTCCGGACCGCCGTGTTTCATGAAGTACGCTGCTTTCATCTATACCCTTCCAGTCAATTTGTCCGTCCGGCCGCAATCCTAGCACGTCATCCTCGAGCCATGACCTTGAGCATGGTCAGCGGCCGGTATATCGAACTTGTTTGGGCGTGTTACGATGCATCAAAATGAGCCGTGTTGGCGGGGCTCGATTATAAAGGCGCGTTTTCATTGATCAGGGGGCAAACATGGCTTTTCTGGATGCGTGGCGGCGGCCAAGATTTCTTCCCGCGGGACTGCTTGTGGGCGCCCTGGTTATGTCCGCCAACGCATCTGCGGCCTGCACTACTTACTGGAACGTCGGAAGGCTCGGGGAAACTCAGTTGGATTCGATCGCGCTGTATAACCTTCGCGGCGCACCTGTTGCACACATCACTAATGCGCGACTAAGACACCTGGTTGACATCAAGAATCGGCTCACTTATGCAGCCAATGTCAAGGCTTCGCTGTGGTTGTGCGACGACACGGCTCCACAGGCATACGAAAACTCGGAGCTAAAGCTCATTGTTTTTTCCATCGGCATGCTCAACTTGCTCGAATGGAATGCAGACGCCATTGCCGGTGTGATGGCTCACGAGGTTGCGCATCTTGAACTAGGGCATTCAGGCCGTGCGCGCGGAAAGAAGGCGCTTATGAAGCTTCAAGCCCTAACCTCGATTTTGCCAAACGGAAACGTGATGCTGTCGGGTTCGGGGCGGATGGCGCCTGTTCGACTGGGAGGCAGCGACCTTAAGACCCTTTATTTGTTGCTCTACTTCAAATACAGCCGAGAGGATGAGCAGCACGCTGACAACGAAGGCGCAAAGCTAATGACGCGCATTGGGATCAACCCCGCGGGAGCCCTGCGCGCGCAGGTGGCCTTCCTGCGCAAATTTGGCAACCGAGAAGGGGGCTACTTTGACCTTCATCCGGCGATGAAAGAACGGGTGAAGCAATCCAGGTCGTATCTGGCCAGCGACAGCGCGGCGAAGGCGTTGACGGTGCGCCTTCAATTTCAGGCCGCAACTGATAAAGAATATAGCCTCGCGGCTGAGCAATTTATCAAGTCGAAATCATGGAAGGAACTTGATGCGCTTACGGACCAGTGGCTTTCGCAATGGGACAAGAACGCCTTGGCGTTGTACTACAGGGGCATTTACCTAAGTGCCGGGTTGAAGGACAAGACGCTGGCAAGAGGGATGTTTTACAACGCGGTCGTAGCTGACCCCGGCAATCCTAAAGCACGATTGGAATTATGCGTGGCATTATTTGAAGAGGGGCGAAAGCTCGAAAGCGTCTACTGCTACAGGAATATTACGAATGAAGCTGATAAGGAGGCGTTTAGGGCACGAACGTTCGGAGACAATCTTTGGGTCGGCGGCGAAATCGAGCCCTTTACTTCAGTCGTTGTTACACGGGACGAGAGCGGCGGAAAGTACGTCACCAATCTCGATTTGGCCAGGGAAAGAGGCTTGGCAATATCTAATTTCTACGGCGATTAGCAACTGACAGTCCTCGGCAAATGTTGCTCCTCGGAGGAGCTTATTGAAATTCGTCCAAATACATGACGCCGAATCCCTCATCCTCTGATCCTTCTCCCAGAGGGAGAAGGAAGTTTCCAGGCGTAAATGGGTTGTCACCCATTTTCGCGAACCTCCCTAGTGGCCGTGAAGAACAGCGGTGAGCGCTCGTTTCATCTCTCCTCGGCTGCCGCGCGGCATCTCGTCCGGTGCGCCGCATTCGTCCTGGCCTTGGCCCCACTGATACCCGGGCATGCTGCAGCCCAGGCGCTGGGGATGTGGGTGTGGCCGCAGACGGCGTATTCGACGCGCGAAGCGAGTCAACAGCTCATCCGGTTCTGCGTCAGACGCCATATCGAACGTCTCAACGTTGGTGTTCGCATCACCCGTGATAGCGGCATTCCGACCGTGAAGAGTCCCGGGGAAATCGCCGATCTCATATCCCTCGCGGAGCAGAGCAATATTGCTACAGTGGCCGTGCGCGGCAGCCCGCGGATGTTCTTCGACGGCAACAACGAGCGAACCCTGAGCGAGCTCGCTGCCATTATCGCCTTTAACAAGACGCTCCCCGCCGGAAGCTCGTTCAAGGGTGTGACCTACGACGTGGAGCCGTACCTTACGAACGAATGGAAGGCGAACCTGACGAGTCGTAGGGCTGTCATGCTCGCGTACTTGAACACCCTGCGCGACGCGCGCTCATTGCTGCATGCACAGGCTCCCCGCTTGCGGCTCGGTGTCACCATGCCCTTCTGGTGGGACAGGGACGATCTACATATCAAATTCCGGGGTGAAGAGAAGCCGTTTAGCGAACATGTGCAGGATGCAGCGGACTTTGTCGTTCTCATGTCGTACCGGCGCCACGCCGGGCAGGTGCTGGCAACCGCCGAGAACGAGATGAGGTATGCGCGGCAGGTCAACAAGGAGATCTATCTGGGGCTGGAAACGAATCCGCTGCCGCGGAACGGAGACATCAGCTTTTCGGGCCTGCCGTCTCGAAAGTTCTGGGACGTCGTTACCGTGTTGCTGCAAGCGGCGCAAACCGACGGCGCCATAGGCGGTCTGATGATCGAGTCGTATCGCGGTCTTCGGACATTGTCTTTACCGGACCGGAATCCGATTATCCGTGAACAACCGAGCCGACGGCCCGTTACAAATACTTACAGTTTTGCGCAATAGCATTTGCTATGCTGCTTGGCAGCATTTGCCCATGCTCACGCGCCTGGTTTGATTGCTTCGGCAACGCCATGCGCGCCTCTTATCGGTCTCCGTCGCCCGACTGGAGCCGAATTCACGCAGGGAATAGGAGTTCGGATGACAGTAGCCCTAGCACCAACAGCGGAGCAGTGTGCGGGTGCGATACTGGCCATTTTTGTCGTGCATTACGGATTGCATGCGGGCGATGTCTTACGCAGGGGTACCTTCCTTAGCCTTTGGTCGGAAAAAGGCTATCGCCCGAAGGATTTCAAAATCGGCCTGCAATTTGCCATCGACAGGGGTTGGCTGGAGGTGCTCCCCGGTGGCAACTCGTATCGTTTGACCAAAAGCGGCTTCGCCGCGGCCTGACCCCCTGGCCTGACTCCGCCCGCACCGATTGACCGCCCGGCTGGCGTTCCCGGCCGACCAGTTGCCCAGCCAGCTTCTCCGAAGCGACGCAAGCTGCATGACATGGCGAGCATCGCCGGGCCGGAAAAGGGGCGTCTGCCCGAAAAATATAATTGGCGGCACAACACGTTAGGTTGCCAAATCGGTGTAGCATTTGCCGCAATGTAGATATCGGCGCGATATCTGCACGCACGACGAGGCAAGGTGAAAATCAAGGGTATTGGCAGGCTCAGCGGCATCCCCGTTATATGGGGCGTAATAGGCTTGTTGGTGGCTGTCGCATTTGGCGGGACGGTGCTTTTTCCTGGGTTCGGGCCGGCCGGGCGACGCGCATCGCTGACAGCGCAAAGCGCATTGACGCCGGACAATGCGACCCGCGGGCGCCAGGCTGCAGGGAGACGACTGCAAGCCGAACTCCTCCGCCGCGCCGCGGCGAAGGAGGAGGAAGAGGCTCAACTGGCCAAGATACGCGCGCAAAAGCCGCAGCTCTACGCGAAGGCGATAAGCCTGCTCGCGGCCGGCGATTATGGACAGGCGCTGGAGTTATTTAAGAAAGTCGCGTCAGTCGACCCGCATTACGAAGACCTTCCCGGCAAGATGAAACTCGCCGAAGTGGCATTGCAGAAGGCGCAAGCGCAGCGTGCCGCAGACGCCAGAGATGCAGCCGAAATCAGCGACTATGAAGCGAGTAACACGCTCATTCGTTGCATCTTGACGCAGGCTCAATACGGGCCATCGCCTTCTGACGACGGAACGTCCGCGGCAACCATTCTGCGGGAGGGCTGTCGAAGTGATTTCTTCGCATACATCGACGCCTGTATGCAGACTGGCATGGGCCAACGCTCCTGCGTTGTGAGCGGGATGCTCGCGGCACAGGGCGCGCTAAAGCAATTCAATAGATAGCAGCGAACGAATCAGAGCAGGCGTCTGGCCGATGCCGAACTAAGTTTCGGCATCGGACGACAGGATAGACGAAAACTAATTCGTGATTGAGCAGAGAATACTCGGAAGCAACGGGCCCGGTGTGGGCTGTCTCGGCTACGGCGCGATGGTTCTTGAGGGTTATTACGGAGCGTCTGACGACGAGCAAGCCGTCGGGGCGATTCGTCGCGCGCTGGATGTCGGCATGAATATGATCGATACGGCTGATGCCTATGGCAACGGCCATAACGAAACGCTAGTCGGACGCGCTATTGCCGATAGACGCCAACAAGCTTTCGTAGCCACGAAATTCGGGATTGTCTTCGATCCGAGCCAGTCCGGCGCCGACTTGCCCACTGGCTGGGGATTCTCACTCAAGATCAACGGCAAGCCGGACTACGTGCGGGCGGCACTCAGTGCCAGCCTCAAGCGTTTGGGCGTGGATGTGATTGACCTGTGGTATGCGCACTACGCCGACCCCGCCACGCCCATTGAAGAAACGGTTGGAGCCATGGCCGACGCAGTCCGTGCGGGCAAGGTCCGTTATCTCGGTTTGAGCAACGTGACTGCTGAGCAGGTCAGACGCGCGCACAGCGTTCATCCGATCACTGCCGTGCAGTTCGAGTATTCGCTATGGCGACGCGAAGCGGAAGCGGAGCTGTTGCCGACCCTTCGCCAGCTCGGCATTGCCTTGGTCGGATGGTCGCCGCTTGGTAGCGGTTTCCTTACCGGCACAGTCACCAGCTTGAACAAGGACGACTTTCGCCACAGCAACCCTCGCTTTGCCGGTGAAAACCTCGCCTCGAACCGGGACCGCTTCATGCCCTTTCTGGCAGTCCCGAGGGAACTCGGGGTGACGCCCGCGCAACTTGCGCTGGCATGGCTGCTGCACCAGGGGCACGACATCATTCCCATTCCTGGAACCCGTCGCGCAGAGCGGGTCGAGGAGAATGCGAAAGGCGCAGATATCCGCCTGACTCCGGAGCTGCTGAAGCGCATCAGTGAACTGGCACGGCCTGGGCTCGCAGAAGGAGCTACACTGGTCTGAGCACTTACCGTCGGGGAGATAGGCGACAGATGTATCTGAGGACACGGGTAAGCGCCTGTTAATACATCTGCACTGGTGATAAAAATGAGCAGAAACATGTCCGTCCCGCTTTACGTTCTGGTGTTGGTAGCCGTTGTCGTCGGTGTAGATGTACTGTTCTTCAGGCATCGATTTTGGGAACGGCTGATGGTAAACATCGGTATCGTTCTGGTGTTTGCAGCTTTCTACTTGAGATTCCTGAAAAGTCCGTAAGCACGATCCGCAGAACCGCCCGCGAGCTGCAGTTATGCCTGGAATGGCTGCATTGCGAATATTGATTCCAGAAGGCTCCAGCCTTTCCGCGAGAGAGGCGGTCGCGGTGCTCGGAATGATGGGTCACGTAATCGACGTACTCGACCCTGATCGGCATTGCATTTGCCGCTTTTCCCGATACGTGCGGCGTGTTCATCAATCGCCCAGGCTGAGTGACTCTCCCGGCGATTTTGCCGAGTTTCTTCTATCCCATCTGTCCACACACAAGTATGACCTGGTGCTGCCCGTGCACGAGCATGCGCTTCTTTTATCTGCCGTCGCCGATAGGATTCGGAAGCACTGCCCCGTCGCCATAGCACCGTTCGCCGCATTCGAACAGGTTCAGAACAAGGTT
>JBJKQX010000220.1:0-10286 GCA_046704965.1 Binataceae bacterium (SeqCode) | reverse complement strand
ACAGCCCGAGCCGGTGTTCCGTTTCGACATCCACCTCCAGGGCGAGCACGAGACGGTCTTTCTCGATATCTGACGCCGTGGCGACGGTGCTTACATGTATATCAGTCCGCTCGACTCCGCGATCTTTGGCGACCTGTACGGGAGCGCCGAGATGCGCGCGATTTTCTCCGATTCCGCGCGCCTCCAATCGATGCTTGACGTCGAGGCGGCGCTGGCCCGGGCCGAAGCCAAGGTGGGCATCGTTCCAGTTGAGGTCGCCGACGCCGTTTCAGCCGCGGCCACGGTTTCAAACATCAATATCGACGCGATCGCCGAGGGCACGCGCAAGGTCGGCTACCCGGTCGTTGCGTTGGTCAGGGAACTTCGACGTGCGGCGGGCGAGCGGGCTGCGCGCTACATTCATCACGGCGCGACCACCCAGGACATTCTGGATACCGCGCAGGTGCTCCAGATGCGCGAGGCGATTTGCGTCGTGCGGCGCGATCTTCTGGCGCTCGCGCAAAGTCTCGCCCAGCATGCCGCCCGGTTTCGCGACGCCCCGATGGCGGGACGGACTCATCTGCAGCACGCCGTGCCGGTGACGTTCGGATTCAAATGCGCGGTATGGGCCAGTCCGGTCATCAAGGACTTGTCCCGCCTCGACGAGGCTTCAAAGCGCTCGCTTGTGGTTCAATTCGGCGGTGCCGCGGGAACGCTTGCTTCGCTCGGCTCCCACGGACCTGCCGTTCGTCGCGCACTGGCCGAGGAACTAGGTCTCGGTGTCTGCGATATTCCGTGGCATGTCACGCGCGACAATCTGGCCGAGATCGTTTCAGTTCTCGGAATCATATGCGGAAATCTGTCCAAGTTCGCAGTGGACATCACCCTTCTGATGCAGACCGAGGTTGCCGAGGTGTTTGAACCGCACGAGGCGGGACGCGGTGGTTCGAGCACGATGCCGCAGAAGCGCAACCCAATCGCGGCAGAGTACATTATCGCCTGCGCGCGCGCCGTGCACGGGATGGTGGCGGTGATGATGGGTGCGATGGCGCAGGATCATGAGCGCGCGACCGGTCCGTGGCAGACCGAAGCGCTGATGCTACCGCAGTGCTTCGCGCTGACAGCAGGCGCACTCGCCCACGCTCGTTCCATCGCGGAAGGAATGACGGTAGACACCGCCAGGATGAGGCGAAATCTCGACGCCGGCCTCGGTTTGATTATGGCGGAATCGGTCGCGAACGGTCTGACTCCCGTGCTCGGCAGCGAAGCCGCGCATCACGCCGTGGAACGTGCCTGCACTCGCGCGATTGACGAAAACCGCACGCTGCGAGAGGTTTTAAGCGACGATCCGCAAATTCGCGCGCATCTGAACGACGAACAGCTCGACCGTCTTGTCGATCCCGCATCCTACCTCGGCTCGGCGGGCACTTTCGTTGACAGCGTGGTCGCAAGAGTTGCCGGGCTCAAGTGAGAACGGCGCAATCCGGGGGACCTCCCCCGTTAGCAATGTAGATGGTCACGGAGAAACAGCCATGAAGCGCACCAAGCCACCTTTTCGAGGCGATCATGTCGGCAGCCTTTTGCGTCCCGCGAAATTATTGCAGGCGCGTGAAGACCACCGGCAGGGCCGTATAAACGACGCCGAACTGCGCCAAATCGAGGACGACTCAATCCGCGAAGTGGTGAAAATGGAAGAGGATGTCGGCCTTCAGGGCATCACCGACGGCGAGTTTCGGCGCGGTTCCTGGCATATGGATTTCCTCTACCAGATTGGCGGCGCCGCCATGGTTCAGGACGAGAACCTGAAGGTGCAGTTTCGCAATGAAAAGGGGACCATTGAGTTCACGCCCCCGGCTCTTCGCGTCGTGGACAAGCTCAGACTCGACAAGTGCATCTTCGCGGACCACTTCCAGTTCCTGAAGTCGATCACCAAAGGCACGCCGAAGCTCACCATCCCGTCGCCCAGCATGATGCATTACCGCGGCGGCCGCGCCGCAATCGACGAGAACGTCTATCCCGACATGGACGTCTTCTGGCATGACCTGGGCCGGGTTTACGCCGACCAGATTGAAGCGCTTGGCAAACTCGGCTGTACATATCTTCAGCTCGACGATACCAGCCTTGCCTACCTGAACGATCCCGCCCAGCGCGAGTACATCACCCGGCTCGGCGGCAGAGGCGAAGACCAGCATCTGACCTATATCCGAACGCTCAACGCGGCGCTGGCGAAAAAGCCCGCCGGAATGACCGTGTGCACGCACATGTGCCGCGGCAACTTCCGCTCCTCGTGGGTGGCATCGGGCAGTTACGACTACGTTGCCGAGGCGCTGTTCGGCGAGCTCAAGGTTGACGGCTTCTTTATGGAGTACGACAACGCACGCTCGGGCGGGTTCGAGCCTCTGCGTTTCGTACCGAAAGACAAGATTGTGGTGCTGGGACTCGTGACCACCAAAACCGGCAAACTGGAGAAAAAGGACGACCTCAAGCGGCGTATCGACGAGGCCGCCAAGTACGTCCCCATCGAGCAACTATGCCTGAGTCCGCAGTGCGGCTTCTCATCGAGCTTCGAAGGCAACGCGCTCACCATCGATGAGGAAATCGCAAAACTACGCCTGGTAGTGGAAACCGCGCGCGAAGTCTGGGGCTGAGCCAAGCCGCGGGCGTCGAAAAACGAACCCCGCTGCATCTGATACGAGCCGTATTCTTGATGTGGTGGTGTACTCGCCGCACTCGATCGGATGACTCGAAAGACCTGAGGCATCCGTCTGCGCGCGCTTCATCTGTACGAGCACCTGCCGACCTTGAGCAGATGCGCCGGGCGCGCAGCCTCGGCGTTCAGTTCCTGATTGGCAACTGCAACGACGCCGAGTTACCGTTCCGCGACGTGCTGAGCTCCATTCCGACGCCCGGCCAGATGGGCTTTGCCACCAACGGGAATTCGAACCCCCCGCTCGATGCTTGCCGGCGAGCGCGGCGTTGACGACTTACTGCCGTCGACGGGAATCTTCGCGGCCAGCCCTCCGTCCTTCAGTAGAACGTACTGCTTTCCGCGACGCTCTATAACCCCCTCCTCCACCATCATCGCGATAAGTCGGCTGACCATCGGTCGCGAACTACCGATCATCTCGGCCAGGTCCGAGTGCAGGGGCGTAAACGTCAGCAGCACGCCATCCTTGTCCTTAACGCCGAACCGCTCTGCGAGCTGTTTCAATACAAGCTCTATCCGTTCACGGCATGAAAGACCCAGAAAGTTGACGTAATGAACCAGCCACGACGACCATTCGGCGTTCAGTTGCTGCACAAGCTCGACGAGCGTCAAATGATCGAGACCTTCGAGGACCTTCACGATTTGCTGCCGCGTCACCATCGCCAGCACGCACTTCGTCATGGCCTCCGCCTCGAACAGGCGAACCCGCTGCCCACTCTCGTCGAGCGCGTCTACACACCCGACGATGTCACCGGGTGCCGCCAGACGCACCAGAATCCGCGAACCGTCGTCATGCGGACAGTATTCTCTTACCATCCCCTTGACGATCCAGAACATGATGTCTGCAGCGGAGCCCTGCCGAAACACCAGCGCGCCAGGCCCGTAATTGACTGCAGTGTGATATTGGATAAGTCTCTCAATCACGCTCTCGGGGAACGCGCGCAGCTCTAGCTGTGCCCTGAGGCTTTGGTTATTGTCACTCGCCGTCATCTGACCCTCACTACTGGCGTCATCTAAAGACATCTTGACCTGACACACCGCAGCGGTGTCACACCGTGCATCAGATAAGCATAACAGGAGATAACATTGCCCACACTTAGCGTCAATCGCTAACTGCACTTATATAGACGTCAAATAGTCATACTTATTGCCTGTTTGTATAAAAGGTCGTCAAAAGGTCTTTGAAATCGCGTGCTTGGCGATGTTTGTCAAAAGTCTTCATACAGAGTGATTTGAAGTTTTTTGACACGCATTTTTGTGCGTGATTTCACGCTTTGGTCAGCGTTGGTGGTCTCTATGCGCACGTAAACATGCGGCGTCACCGCCGGTGCAAGCCTGCTTCCTGATGCTCAGCCTTTGCAAGCGCACCCCCGAAAACACCCAGCCAGCCGTGTGACAACGACTGTCGTTCCTTGGCCTCCAACACCGTGCTGCCTGCCCGCCGCTGCGTGCGTAGAGCTATGACGCGTTTGAGGCCAATCAGTCAGCTTGGGCTGGGAACGTGCCTGAGCCGTCAGGCCTTTGGTATGGATGCAAACCGATGCTGAAGTCGGCGGGAGAACGTCTGAGAGGACGAATCAGATGCGATGAGTCGTGGAGAAAAAAATAAGGGCGCCGGCTCATTGCCGGCGCCCTTGCGCTATCAGTTTGTTGGTTCGGGTTTTGGCTGCTTACGCCAAGCGGTTGGCAAGTACCGGCCTGCGGCGTATAGCGACGAGTCCGATCATCGCGAATCCGAACATCATCAGCAGCATTGACATCGGCTCGGGCGCCATGTCCAGCTCACCGCTCGAAATTACGGCACTTGTGGTCGTGCCCTGCGAGGTAAGCGCGAAGGAGTCGAGGTGCTGGCCGATGTTATTAAGCGTCAGGTCGATGATGTAGTTGACGCCATTGAAGCTCACGGTGCCGAACAGGCCTGGATAATTCGTCCCGTCCCTGAAGAAAGACCAGTTCACCGTGGCGGTCCCCCCCGCGTCGCCATCAGAGGTATCGGTGATGGCCAGCGTCGATGTAAACGGAGAAGTCACGTAGAACACGCCGGACCCGTTGTTTGGTCCGAAGGTGCCCGTGCCTGTGGTGCTGATGCTAAAAGTGGAGAGCTCATCTGCTTCGCCAGCCTCCGAGATAATCCCAGAGCCAGACAGCGTGTAAGGCGTGCCGGTGCCAAGCGCAACATCAAACGTCCCGTTACCGTTCGACGTCAGCGTAAGCGCCTGCGAAGTTTGCCCAAACACGTAGTGGGTCATCGTGTCCGCTTGGGCTGTGGATGCGAACATGAAGGCTCCGGCTATTCCGGCGACCAAGATTGCGGCCAAGAAATTAATACGACGCATGGGCTTTCTCCCTATGACTCGATCTGGCGAACTCATCGTGGCTTGCACTCTACCCCTGTTCATTCGCTTGGTACAGGTAAAAATTCACCTCCAAGTCACGCCAGTACATCATCCAGCTTACGCTTGGCCTTCCCTTAACCCCGATCTGGTTAACATCAGGCGGCAGATATCGGTAATCTCACGCACGTCATCTCCCACCTCTTCCGACGACACGAACGCCCCGTAGGAGTGCGGCGCGTCGGGATGAAAACCATGCATCCCCTTCGCGGCGTAGGCTCCCATGAAGCTCGGTGCTATCACAACACCCTGATTGGTGATAAACATCTCCTCACCATAACGACGGTCAGCAAACCACGCCTTGAGTGACCTAAGCTCGCTCTCGCCAAGCCAATGTCCACCCTCCTCGCGGCCGAGGCGTTCGACAACCGCCTCCCGCGCTTCGGGCGAGAAAAACCAGAACCGCGCCATGGTGGAATCGAGCAGCACCAGGTAGTCGCGCGGGGCACTGAACGGCAGGTCGTTCAGAATTGCCTGCACGTCCAGAGTCGCGACTGTCGGCGCCATCCCATGGTCCGCGAACAGGCAAAGTCGCACGCGCTCGTAATTGCGCGCCGCTTCGGCGTAAAGATCGGAGAGCATCGCGGAATAATCGTCGAGACATCGCGCAACCGCGGCGGGGTTGTCTGCGTTCAAATGTAGAAACGCGTCAACCTGCGCCAGATACAGAAAATAGACTCTCTTTTCGCGCTGCCGCAGGTCACCGCGCATCCGCTCGACCAGCGTTCGGTCGTCGCCCTGATGGTAGGAGTAGGCGGCGTAAGGCACCTGTCCCTGCGTGAGCGAATCGAATATTGATTTGGCGCCCGGAATACCGCCGGGACGGTAGATGTCGTGCTTCTCACAGACGTCGAGGCTCGGCAGATACCTGAGCGGCACGCCATAGAGTTGGAAGTAACCCTCGAATCCGTTGACACGCCGCGCGATACGTTTGACCGCGTATCTGACGTAGCGATTCTCGGTCAGCGCCGGGGGCATCGCACAAATCGGCGCGAGACGCTTGAACGGCGACGACCCGTTGGCCGCGTGGAACAGCGTGAGCCGTCCATGCTGCTCGGGATAGAGCCCCGTCAGGATCGACGGTATCGCGGCAGTGCTGTAACCGAGCACGCTCCTCAGCCGCTTGCGATAGGGCGCGACTGACTCAAGAAACGGATGCGACTTGATCCACTCCCATCCGAGCGCGTCGATAAGGATGAAAATATCGGCCTGCGACTCCATCAAGGCTTCCTCGCAACCACCAGCAAACCGCATCCCCGCCTTGTGTGCGTATGGTTTTCGAGAAAGCTCAGCGTCAGCAGCCCGGGAAGAGCGGCAGCAAAAAGGAGCGGGTTGGGGTTGCTGTCGCCCATCACGAAAAACAGGTCATGAGCGAGAGTGCCAAACGGCCCGTAAGTCCATTTGATCTGCACCGGCTCAAGCCCGGTGTCGCGCAACAGAGTGCTTATTCCCTCGGGACTGTAGCCAGGCCGCACGTGCCCGATATCCGCGGGCGTAAAGCCGATTCGTCGCTCGCGCGCGGCCACGAGTTTCAGATGGCGACGCTGCGGCACAGAAGGAAACGTGAGAATCAGATGGCCACCGGGTTTCATCGCACGAGCAAGTGCCTCCACGGCCACATGATCATCTTCGATGTGTTCGAGCACGTCACAATTCACGATCAGGTCGTACCGTGAGCGCTCGTCGAGCCGGGTCAGATCGGAGAGACCGAAGTTAACGTTCCGGAGGCCGAGAGTATCCGCCGCCGTGCGGCAGCGGTCTATGCGATCCTGCACGACGTCGATTCCACGCACGGTCCATCCGGGCCTCAGGCGCGCAAAGTGCAGCGCGATGTCTCCGCGTCCGGTTCCCGCGTCAAGCAGCGCGACGTCGCGCTCTGGCAACTTGAGCCGGGCGATTTCGCGCAGAACGTGATGAAGACGTATACGCCCGGGGATATGGAATTCGCCGAGCAGACGGTAACCGAGGCGGCGCACGGCGGACGATTCGCCGGCGGCTTTCTCGATTCCGAAGTATCGTGCGGTACAGGTGCTCAATTCATCAATCCTTTTCGCGGCAATTCACACACGGGCCACAGGTGGATATGTTCCGGTAAAATTGTCCGCACAGTTGCGTTTCCATTCAATTCAAACCACGCGGCTGCCAAATCACGTGCGACCTTCCGCGCAAGAAGTGCCATAGCCCGACCATCTGGGCCCATGTGAGTTCGAGAAATCGATAGGCAAGCGTGCCCATCCCTCCAACCGACCATCCGCCGGCGCCCGCGACTGCCAGCAGTGCGAAGAGCGCCTCGCCGACAAGCACGATTTGAAAAAACAGTCCGGACGGCGCCAGAGCGATTGTCGCGCCCAGCACCACTATTAGATAGAGCGCCGTGAGCCAGCGCAGGAACTTGTGCGACGTGACCACGAATGCGGGCCGCCACGCACGCTTTCGCAGCATCACGGGCAGCATCGTGAAGTACACCCGAGCCGCCTGCGATACCATCCGCACCTGGCGCCGGAACTCGTTTCCGATATCGAATTCCTCGAAACACACCGCATCCGGAGCGAGCACCGCATCGAACCCTTCGCTTCCGATCATCATCGGATGAAGGAAATCGTTGATCAGCACCGGGTCGTGTTCCTGCCACAACCGACGCCGCATCGCGTATATCGCCCCGTCAGCCGTCGCGATAGTTCCAATTCTGGACTCCAGCCGCTTCAGCATCTGCTCGTAGCGCTGGTAGGCGGACCCGAGCGAACCGTCCGGGTAGCGGGTACCTCCGGTGACCAGGCCGATTTTCGGATCGGTAAACGGCCGCACCAGTTCGCGCAACGTGTCGGCGGCAAACATGGTGTTCGCGTCGGTGAAGATCAGAATCTCGCCACTCGCCTCAAGCGTCGCCCGATTGACCGCGACGCCCTTGCCGCTCCTCACGGGCAATTCGATCAAACGAACCCGCTCACTCAGCAGCGGACGCACCGAATCTGCCGTTCCGTCACTGCTGCCGTCCGATACGATTATGACTTCGCTCCGCCCCGGATAGTCGCTTTCGATCGAATTGCGCACCTTGTCGGCTATAACCTGCTCTTCGTTGTACGCGGCGACCAGAATCGACACCGACGGCCACTCGGGCGAATCAACCGGGGCGCGTGAATCGTCACCTGTCAGCAAGCCAAGTATCCGCAGCACGAGCGGATACAGTATGTACGCGTAGGCAAGCAGCGCGCATCCAACCGCGAACAATATTTCCAGCACGGTCGTCATTCCGATGACTCCGATACCTGCGCCTCTCCCGGCGCAGTCGACCATTTGTTGAGATGTCCGTCGGTCTCGTGCGACGGCGACGTGCGACGCACGCTCTCAGTTGTGAGCTCCCGGTAAACTGCCACCGTCTTCTCAATCTGAGCCCGCAAAGCGAAGTCGCGCTCCACCCGCTCTCTTCCGTTGATCGCGAATCGCGCGGCCAGAGACGGGGAATCGAGAACTTTCCCGATAGCGGAAGCGAGCGCGCCGGGATCGGCAGGCGGCACCAGGAATCCGTTTTGACCGTCGCCGACGACTTCAGGCGTGCCGCCAACCGCGGTTGCGACAATCGGCCTTCCGGCCGCAAGCGCCTCTATCGCAACCAGCGGAAGCCCCTCGTACAGCGAGGGCAATACGACCATGTCGCATGCTGCGAGCAGCCTCGGCGCGTCGGAACGGAAGCCCAGAAATCTGACCCTGTCAGCCAGCCCTGCGGCGCGCGCCTGCGCGACAAGCTGTTCACGCAAGGGACCGTCACCGGCCAGCAAAGTAGTCAGCTCTGGCCGCTGGGGAGCCAGCATACCGAGCGCTTCCAGCAGGAAGACGTGGCCCTTTTGCGTATCGAGACGGCCGAGGACCAATATCGTCGGGGCATCGCCAAGCCCAAGCTCGGCCCTGGCACGCGACCGATCCGCTTCGGATACCGTCCTGTAGCGGGTCAGATCGCGACCGTTATGGATAACCGTAATCTTGTCCGCGGAAATCCCTTTGCGGTCCCTGAGATGAGCCGCAGCGGCCCGCGAGACCGCGATATACCGATCTACCAGGCCCGCGGTCAAAAGCCGATCGACCCAGAATCTGCCCTTCAAAGGTTTACCGAATCTCCACGCCTCGGGGCCATGACAGGTCTCGACGACAGCCTTCATACCCGTCAGCCGCGCAAGCGGAGCCACGCGCAAAGTCGCGCCGAACATATGACAATGTACCAGGGAAGCGCGGGCGTCCCGGAGGGTTCGCGCAAACCCGACCATGGCACGAGGATCAAGCGGGGAAAACGGTTCGACCGCCAGCGTCTCCACCCCGGCGCACGCAAGCTCCGACTTCATCGCCCGCAAGAGAGTCTGCGGAGCGGCCATAATTCCCTGAAAACCAAATTCGCGCAGCGATACCAGTATCGACAGGGCGTGCTCTTCCACCCCGCCGTGCACATCGCTCGGCAGGTAGTGCAGAATACGCACGCTCTTTTCCACCGGAGAATCTATTGAGGGCATTTCCAAAGCTTCAACCGCGCGACGCTGCGACTCGTTCAGTCTTCTCTTGAGTCAAAATTGCACACTTATAACTACAGATAAATATTCCGAACTTCTGATGCTTCCCAAAAACTAGTTCATCCGGCGACCACGCGCCGCGTCAGTAATTTACCGTTTCCGTTTCGAACCGGGGGACTATTTTACGAAGTACGCTCCTTTGGATTTCTCATCAGGCACAAGGATCGATAGCGAAAGCTGACATATTAGGGGCGAATTATGCTGGGTACACAAACGAATCGTCGGGAGGAGGCTGACTTGCGGGTCGTCACGGTCAAGGAGCTTTCGGATCTGCTTAGAGTTCACCCCAGCACGATCTACCGGCTGGTGCGAACGGGTCATCTTCCCGCGTTCAGAGTCGGAGATTCGCTGCGCTTCAATCTGGGTGAAATCGAAGCCTGGTTCGAGAAAAATCGAGGAAATCGCAGACGGCATACGCCCCTGAATGGAGAAGCCCGGGACGAAGCCGAGCGATGATCTACTGAATCACATACACGTGAGCCTGGAAGGGCGCGAAGGAGTCCGAGAAGCTCTGGCCGCTGAGTGCGACGGAGCGGTTTTCGTCCGGGAGCGACACCGATGAGGCCGGCGCCGAGAGCGTGAAGGTCGCACTGACCGGCGCATTCGAATGGTTGTAGGCGAACAGGTATCTCACTCCGCCTACATCCTTCT
>JBJKQX010000219.1:0-5335 GCA_046704965.1 Binataceae bacterium (SeqCode) | reverse complement strand
AGTCGGCGTGATTGGAGCAATCGAGCGCAAAGGCAATGTAGTTGCTCGCGTAATCGGCTCGATGGATGCTCCTACCCTTGGATCGTTCGTGCGTCAGACCACTAATGAGAAAGTTTCGCTTGTCGTCACAGACGAGCATCGAGGCTATCGGCACCTTGGCAATCGTGTTCCGCACGCCAGCGTCAACCACTCGCGTGGCGAGTATGTGCGCGGAAACATTCACACCAACAACATCGAGTCGTTCTGGTCGCTTCTGAAGCGTGGCGTTGTCGGCAACTATCACAACGTCAGCAAGAAATATCTGCCGTTCTACCTCAACGAGTTCAGCTATCGGTTTAACAATCGGAAGAACGAGGACATGTTCGCCGACTTGATTACGACGTGCAGCCAGTAGTGGAAAGGTAGACCTGAAGGCGTTATGCTTTCAGGGTGCCCCGCACGAAAAAATCAAAGCAGTCCTCAAAGCTCAGCGAGAAGACGCGCGCCGAAGACGAGCGTCTGAGACAGGAACTAAAAGAGGCAGACCCCGAAAAGTTCAAGCGCCTGGTCAAACCTCTTTTCCGTTTGACGAAGACTGAAAAGAGTAGCCAGTGAAACGAGCGCTGAAATGGCCACTTGTCCGTGTTCGATGGGCCGACAGTACCACACCGCACGTCGGATGGGCTCATCTGAAAGACTGGCCTGGGGCAGCTTCGTTAGAGTGCATTTCTGTCGGTTATCTGGTTGCCGAAGACGAGGTGTCAAAGACTATCGCGCCGCATCTGGCGTATCCTGACGACGAGGAACAGTGTCAAGGAAACGGGATCATTGTAATCCCATGCGGCGCGATCATCTCCGTCGAGCCTCTAACGCCCTCGCGGTCGCGACTTCCTGCTCGTCGTTGACCGAGCTTTCGGCTTTCTCGGTTTCGGAGCTATCTTGTGTGGTGCTGGGTCATATTTTTGATCCGCTAGGATGCGTCCGGCCGCATCCTTGTCGAACTTCGACGAAGTAGCCTTCGCGAGCTTCCTTGCGGCTTTGCGGACCAGGCGTGGACTTGGCTTCTGTTTCTCTGCCATGAGACAAACTCCCAAGGGCGGTTTTCTTATCGAAACCGCGGTTAGGGCTTGTCACGTCGAAAGGAAGTCGCTAGGGTTTGGACCGAATCGATGAAGCGACTAACCGGCAGCGCGCGACAAGCCGGTTGGACTGCCGAGCGCCCGTGATTGCCGTCACAGGCGCTTTTTTCATTCCTGAAGATCGCAGAAAAAGGGCACGCTCACAAGGGGACTACGCGGGGCTATCCTAGTCCTATATTGCCGAACGTCACGCGCGTTATACGGGTCGTGACATCGATAACGAGGCGTACGTTGGAAGGGCTCTCGCCTTCTTGTGTCGGCGCATGCAACTGAGCAGTCCTGACGCTGATTCCGGTGATGAGCCGATCATCCTCCAAAAGAGTGAAGAAGGGGGTGGGCTCTTCGTCCGGCGTTCTTAGGCCCTGCAGCTGATTTTCATGCGCTGGCATACTCAACGCGTCGAACAGGGTCTTTAGTCGGTTGTCCAAGTCGCCGCCGTGGATCAGCTCGCCCGGTGCAGCCCGGCGCAGAAACAAAACATCGAGGTCGCAGATCATGTGGTGCTTTGGCGTGACGAGCGGAATGAATGTATACGCGCCGCACCGATGCGCGAGAAGCGCGTTGTTGGGCAGATCGCGGTACCGCTGCTCCTGGTCAAGCATCTCCCAGTGGTAGAGCCAGCCGTCGAGCGCCGGATGCGTCAGCCACATGTCCGCCAATTGCGCGTGGAACTTGCGCCGGATCGCATTCTTCTCTTCAGTGCGAGGGTCTTTATTGCTCGCCGCATGAAGCGGCCCGTCGTAAGTAAGGGTTACGTGCATGAATTCGACCGGGCATGCAAGAAGCTGCTCATGCCCGGATTTTAGCGCTTTTTCAGTGGGTGTCAACATTCACCTAATCCCCAAGCAAGTTGACATAATATTTCTTATGCGAACTTACATAGGGGGCGGCGATGAAGCGACAGGCCTGCCATTCAGTCTGCGCGAGCGTCATTAGTCCCCCGTAACACTGGTCAACGGCCCCTCTCCTCCGTATCATTTAGCCCGATGAACGAGCACGAACGTTGGCGTGGGTGGAAATCGATCTTCGGCTTGATTGTATTGGTGGCTCTGCTGGGCTGTTCGACGGCTCGCGTCCGCGCCGCCGATCATCGCACGGACACGCACGAGTCCGCCGCGTCCGCGGCGAGCACTCAGGCCAACAAGGCCTTCGAGCAGCGCTTGAGGAAATTCCTCCAGCATCGCTTTCTGATTTCCGACCCCAACAACGTTCAGTTCGGGCCGGTCGAAAAGTCGCCGATTGAAGGCATATCAATTGTTCACGTTACGCTGACGAACGATCGCGGCCAATCGGTGGGTGCCGAGGTGTTCACCGATAGCGGCAGGAAGTGGGCCATCCTGGGGCAGATGTTCAACGTCGAACAGAGCGCGTGGAAGCGTGTCGACATGAGCAGCATCACGCTCGCCGGCCGTCCCGTGCTGGGACCGTCCAAGGCTCCCGTGACGATAGTGGAATTCGGAGATTTCGAGTGTCCGTATTGCGCGCACGCGTTCATGGAACTCGAAACCATGATACATACGACCTACAAGGGTAAGATTCGCCTCATCTTCAAGAATTTCCCGCTCTCGCAGCATCCGTGGGCGATGCGGGCGGCGCTTGCGGCCGAATGCGCCAAGCTTCAGAATCCGCAAGCTTTCTGGAAGTTCGCGCGCGACTTTTATACCCAGCAGAGCACGATCGGCCCGGACAATATCGACACCTACATCAATCAGAAGGCATCCGGCATGGGTCTGGACACCGGGCTTCTCGATACCTGCATGAAAAGCAGCTCGGCATCGCAATACGTGGCGCGCGATATCGAGGACGGTCACATGATGGGCGTGGCGTCGACGCCGACCTTCCTGGTGAACGGAATAAAGATGGTCGGGCTGCCGGACAAGAAAGCCTTCAGGTACCTGATAAATCAGGAGATAGAATTAGCCCACAAGCACGACCATAGCGCGCATCGCTAGCGGTCGGTCTGAATGGTGGCGGACGGCGCCGCCGTCGCCGATGCGGCCTTGTGCGACGGCGCCGAGGACGGCGCGAGCGTTGCGGCGGGTGTGGCAGCGCCGGCCGCGGCAGGCTTGCTCGAATTCAGAGCTGCCGCCGATGCGTGTTGTTGCTGCGGCCCGGCTTTCTTAGGGATTGACGTCGCCATTGGCGCGGACGGCGTGGCGCCGAGCAGCGCCAGCGTCTCCATCACGCTGGTGCGATGGCTGGAAAACGGATGGGTATGCAGGAAGCGCCGGTAAGCCTCGATGGCGGCCTGTCTCTTGCCCTGCTTCAGCAGCATCCTGGCGGCACCAAGCTCCGCGGCGATTTGTTCGGGACCGGCTATCCGCGCCGCCTGCGTGTACGTATTCTCCGCCTTTGCGAATTCGCCGAGCCGCTCGTAGGTAAGCGCAAGATTGGTGAGCGCCATATTCTTGAAAATCGGGCCGCTGCTCTCGGCACTAGAGGCGACGAAGGCGTTACGCGCCTTTTTCAGTTGGTTCTGTTTGAGATAGACGGTGCCGAGATACAGGCGTGAGAGGCGCCCTACTTCGCGGCCCGGCTGATGCTCGGCAAGCTGGCTGAAACGCTTCTCGGCGAGCTTGTAATTGTTCTGGTTAAGCGCCGTCATCGCGGCGTAGAACTGGTCTGAGGCGAGAACGTCCTGATGACGCTCGTAGGCGTAGGTGCCTACTCCCACGGCTGCCGCAACCAGAACGATTACTACGGAAAGAATTACCTGGTTGAGGTTGTCGATGACGAATGCGCGAGCGTTCTCAAAGAAGTTCTGGAACTCGTCGGGCTTTTTGAGTTGTTTGCGGGATATTTTTCGATGAGGTCGAGTCGTAGCCATACGGAAGCCGGCTGTCCGGCGCCGGCATGGATGCGACGTCCGGTAATTTCGGAGTCACACCTGTTTTACATCTTGTACTTGAAATCCTCGGGTGACATTCGTTCGAGGATTTCCGACCATTTGTCGCGCGAAACACCCGCGAGATTCTGTTCGTTCTGTGGCTGCTGTTCGCTGCTGGCCTCGTAAAGCTCGCTCGAAGCTTCGAGGACCTTTTTGGCCACGTAGATAGGAGCCTTGGTGCGCAGCGCAAGCGCCAGCGCGTCGCTCGGACGGGAGTCGATTGTCAGGGGTTTGCCTTCCCGGGTCTTGAGATTTATTTCGGCGTAGTAAGTATTGTCTCGCAGGGCGGTCACGTCCACCCATTCAACGGTTGCGCCAAATTCCGCCAGGATGTTGCGCAGCAGGTCGTGAGTCATCGGCCGCTGCGGTTTTACTCCCTCCAGTTCCGTCGCCATTGCGGTCGCTTCGAGAGGACCGACCCAGATCGGCAGGTTCAACTTGTTATCAGGGTCCTTCAAAACGACGATCGGCATCTTGGTGGTCGGGTCGAGCGTGATACCGCCGACAACCATCAGGAGAAAATCTTTTCTATCACCTGCCATAGCGCGTCTCTCTGGAGCATATCGTGCGGGAGTGCTTTGCAAACGCGCGCCCGCTCCGGGTCCCGCAAGTATCTTGAAACAAACCTGAAGCAGGGTCAACCGAACTGCTTTTAAGACGCCACGCAGCCTCGTTAGGAGCGCGGAACCAATTGATCGACCACGCGGTAGAGTTGGTTTAGATTGCGGCACTCTTCTACCAGGTCGCAGTGGACCGCATAGCGATCCATCTCACTATCGCCGAAACCCCAGGTGTTGCGGCTCTCGGGATTGAGCCATATCAACCGCTTCGCCCGCTGTTTTACTTCGCGCAGGCACCAGTCATGAGGCAGATTGTAGTTATTGCGCGCGTCGCCCAGCACGATGACGGTGGTGCGTTTGTTGACCGCGCCGATGTAGTCATCGACGAAGTTTCTGAACGCGTGCCCGAAATTCGAGTGGGCGTATACGTTGATAATATCACCCTTCAGGGCGATGTCGAGCGCTTCACGCGCGTCGTTGCTGCGGAAGTGTTCGGTGACCTCGCCGATGTCCGAAACGAAGATGAAACTGCGCACGCGCGAGTAGAGATCCTGCAGCGAATAGACGAACTCCAGCATGAAGCGCGACGCGTTGCGCACTGAATCCGAGACGTCGCACAGGATGACCACCTGCGGTTTTTCCCGTTTGCGCTGCTCGAAGCGAAGATTGAATGGCACGCCGCCGTATTCGAGGTTGTGCCTGAGCGTGCGCTTGATATCGAAACGTCCGCGCTTGGCGCGCTTGCGGCGAACAGCGATTACGTGCATGAG
>JBJKQX010000218.1:0-5861 GCA_046704965.1 Binataceae bacterium (SeqCode) | reverse complement strand
ATTATGGACCAAGGGCACCAGGATGATCTATGCGCCGTGAGGACGTCCGATGATCTCCCGGAGAGCCAGCATTCCGACGTGACGCTAAAAGAGCATCAGATTGCGGGCGTCGCGTGGCTCCAGTGTTTATTCGAGAACGCGCCACACCATTACCACAGCTTGTCGCATCCGAATCAGGTCCATAGTGAAATGAAAATGGCGAGCTACGCGATCAATTGCCGTCATTCGAATTTTATTAAGTGCAAGTGACAGGGCCTTTTTTGAAGTTGTGCGGGGGAATCTTGTATACTTCAGTCACGTGTTAGCCCCTTCGGAGGCAAAAACCCGAATGAAATCAGCGATAATTTGCGGAGGTTTTTGGCTATTCTGTATAATTTGGCGGCGCGAGTAAACGAAGATGCGCTTGTTGATTGTTGAGGACAGTGCGCGATTAGCTGGCTTGATGGTCGATCTAGTCACCAAGAACGGGCAAGTCGCCGATACCGTCGCCTGCGTCGAAGAAGCACACGCAGCGCTTGCGGTTGTGGAATACGACGTGGTGCTGCTTGATCTGTCCTTACCGGATGGCGACGGTCGCGATATCCTTAATGCGATCAGGCAAAGCCAGAACAATGCCTATGTGCTTGTGGTGACTGCGCGCGGTGATGTGGTAAGTCGGGTCCAGGCACTGAATGCCGGTGCTGACGATTATATTATCAAGCCTTTTTCGGACGATGAGCTGATTGCACGTATCCGCGCTGTCGGACGTCGCGGGAGGCAGCTCCAGGACAAAGTCTTGTGTGCCGGCAACATTAGCTTGGACACCGGTTCGTTGACCTTGATGATCGAGGGGCGGGTCGTGACTGTTCCCCGCCGCGAGTTATGCGCGCTTTCGGCGTTGATGGCGCAGCAGGGTCAAGTGCTGCGGAAAGAAAAGCTGGAACGGGCTGTCTATTCTCTCGATCAGGAGGTGAGCGACAACGCCATCGAAGCGGCAATATCGCGGTTGCGCCGACGGCTCGATGCAGAGGGCGCGACAGTCGATGTCGTTGCGATGCGCGGCATCGGATACCTGCTGGTGGAGCGCGCCTAATGTTGGCCGCCAGGAAGCCAAAGTCGTTGTCGAGCATCCTCGCGTTTCGGATGGTCGCGACGGCGGTTTCTCTCTCGATCCTGCTGACCCTTGTCTTCTGCATCCACTACATATCGGACACCGCAAGCCTTCGCGAGGCCACGCTGCGTGCGAACGCGCTGACGATTGCCCGAACGGTGGAGCGTGGCGGAGATCCGAGCAAGCTCGCGCTTTACCACGACTATCCGCAATTTTACGGGTTCCGTGTATTTGATCACCGTCTGCTAGCCGATCGTCATGTGCTGGCTTCCGCCAACACTCAGTGGCTGCCTGCCGAGCAACATCTGGAATCGAGAAAGGCTGATCCGGATGGCGACGGCGATCTGGACCACACCGGGGGGGCAGGTCTACTGGAGGGCTTTGACCAAATTAAGCTGACGCACGCTCAGACGTTAGGAATTAGACCCGTTTCTCTCCTGGTCCATCGAGTCGTGCTTCCAGAGCACAAATATTGGGTCCAGGCCTATATGATCGGAGATCCCGCGTGGGCCGGGCTCGCCGTTATAGTCGGCAAGCTTATGAGCCATGTCGTATTTCCAGTTCTGTTTATCGTTCCAGCGCTAACGGTGGCGATGTTCCTGACCACGCGTGCCGCGTTAAGCCCTTTGCGGCAGCTATCCCGGGACGCCAACTTGCTTGGCGGTGCCGTAGCTCGCGGGCAAGCCTTGGTTCCTCTGTCCGAGCACGATATGGCCCGGGAATTCAAGGACGTTGCGGCAACGATCAACATTATGCTCGCAAAGCTCGAACGATCGCTACAACTCCAGAAACAATTCACTTCGGACGCCGCGCATGAATTGCGCACGCCGCTCGCGGTGCTCCTGCTGGAAGTATCGCGGCTTCCGGCCAGCCCTATGCGGGAGAGAATCAAGGCGGACTTGGAGGAACTCGGAAGTCTCACCCATGAATTGTTACGTTTTGCCCAGGCCGAGGATGTCATGTCGAACGAGTTCGACGAGGTCGACATCGTGGCAGTGGCCCGAAAGGTTTGCGAAGAGGCGGCAGTCAAGGCGGTTGGTCGGCGGCAGCTGATCGACTTCGATAGCATAAGACCCCACATGCTAATGCTTGGAAATGCTGTGCTGGTCGAGATCGCCATTCGAAACTTGGTCGATAACGCTCTGAAGTATTCCGCATCGGGCATGACGGTTGCCGTGCGAATAGAGCCTGGCCCAGTCGTGATCGTGGATGATCGGGGACAGGGTGTACCGGATTCGCAACGCGGTATCGTGTTCGAGCGATTTTGGCGCGCGGAGAAACAAGCCGGAACCGGCGCCGGTGTGGGGCTGGCTCTAGTCCGGCGTATTGCTCAACTCCACGACGGCAGCGTGCGTTTGGAGGATCATCCTGAAGGCGGAACGCGCGTGATCATGAGCTTCGTGGCGGAGCATATTTCGCGCGACCGCGCGCGAAATATGCCCTCGGCTTAAATCTCTCTAATTCTCCTTTTTTGCCGGAGTCGAACCCGAAACACGCAGTCGCGCCAAGCGAAGCGTCAGACATGTCGCGACTCCGACACAGGAGACGGGGTTGGCCGGCGCGACAGGGCTATCAACCGCTTCGGCCGGCTTATCGTCTCGATCCTAGATGCCGTAATGGGCCGGCAGTCAGCGACTGGCGAAGGTAGCGGCTGTCCCTCAGAGTGATGGTGTTTTCAACCTGGGCCCGAGTGATCGGTCCCCAACATCATTGAGGGACAGCCATGGAGCATTATGCGGGAATCGATGTTTCGCTGAAAGAAAGCAGCGTGTGCGTGGTCGATTCGTCGGGCAAGATTGTGCATGAGACGAGGGTCGCCAGCGAACCGGAGGCTTTGGTGCGGTATTTTGGCGGTCTTGGGTTTCCGGTAAGTCGGGTTGGTCTTGAGGCTGGCCCGCTGTCGCAGTGGCTGCGCGAGGGCTTGGTTGAAGGGGGTTTTGAGGTGGTGCTTCTTGAAACCCGGCATGTGAAGGCTGCTCTGTCGGCGATGACGGTGAAGACCGATCGGAAGGATGCACGCGGGATCGCACAGTTGTTGCGGATGGGCTGGTACCGAGGGGTACATGCCAAGTCGGCGGGGGCGCGAGACGTTCGGGCGGTGCTGGTTGGCCGCAAACTTCTGCAAAGCAAGCTTCTGGACGTCGAACTGAGCATCCGCGGCATCCTGCGTGGCTACGGGCTCAAGGTGGGCGTGGTGAGCCGTGGGCGTTTTGATGCCAGAGTTCGGGAACTGACTGAGGGCCAGGCCGCGCTCGAAACGGTCATCGGCGCGATGTTGCAGGCGCGCGCTTCGTTGTGGAACGCGTTCACCCGTTTGCACCGTGAAATGCTGAAGATAGCCCGCGCCGACCGGATTTGCCGTCGGCTGATGGGCACACCCGGGGTCGGAGCCCTGGTTGCCATCACGTATCGAACGGCGGTCGATGATCCTGGACGGTTCGCGAAATCCCGAACGGTCGGCGCCTATTTCGGACTGACGCCAAAGAAATACCAGTCTGGCGAGACTGACATCGGCGGCGGCATTAGCAGGATCGGTGACGCAATGGTGCGCACCGCATTATACGAGGCGGCGCACATCATCCCGACACGCGCCACACGGTTTTCGGCCCTGAAGCGCTGGGCCGTGGAGGTGGCGAAGCGGCGTGGCATGAAGCGGGCAAAGGTTGCGCTCGCGCGTAAGCTCGCGATGGTCCTCCACCGTATGTGGGTGGACGCTAGCGAGTTCCGGTGGAGCAAGGATTCTGTGGCGGCATAGAAAGGACGCATCGACATCGAAGCGGGCCGGATTCGACACCCGCTTCTTCCGAGGTCCCGTCGCTGGGACGAGAGCTTGGCAAGGTCGGGAGTAGTGCTGTGGAAGCTTTGGCGAACCACGCGTCCTAGATTGACCTGCCGGCTCTGGATCTGATGGCATGATGTGGCGGTCATCGCGCTGACCACGGACGGAAGCATGATCCTGGCGGCGTGATAATCAGTCGTCCGTGAAGAATGCTGATTTCAGCCTGAGACGAGCAGAAGTCGAAGCGTGAGTTGTGCCAGGATTTGGGACAACAAAAGGGTCAGCCAGCGGATGAGGCGGCGGAAGTTGTAGCCGACGGCGGCGAGGACGGCGTTGGCGGCGTCACCTTGCCGGTGCCAGAGATAGTTGCGGCCCATGCGATGCTCGGATTTGAGATGGCCGATCACCGGTTCGACGGCGGAGCGCCTTCGCAGCTCGCGTTTGATCTTTGGCGTCATCCGCCGCTTCTGCCCTGAGGTGAACACCCTGAACTTGTAATCGAGCGGCGCATTGTGGCCGCGATAGCCCTTGTCGGCCAGGATGCGCTCGATGGTGTTGCCGACCAGCGCCTCCATCTCCGGGATGACGGTCGCAAGCGTGTGGCCGTCATAGGGGTTGCCGGGCAGCGCCTTCACATGAGCGACGAACTGGCCGCCCTTGGCGTGCGAGAGCGTCGTTGCGACCGAGACCTTGACGCCGAACTCGTAAGGCCGGTGCGCCTTGCCCTTGCCGATGCATTCCACCTCCGGCGCGTGCAGCGAATAGACTTTGGGGCCGCGTTGGCGCTGCTTCTGATCCAGCACCCGTCCGGCCAGCGCCAGCATGCGTTCCAACGCGATCCCACCCAGCAAGTCCCCGTTGTCATCGCGCTTGCGAGCGATGTCGCGGATGAGGCGGCCGAGATAGGTTTTGAGCTTCTTCAAGGCCCTGTTGGCGCGCTTGAACTGCTTGGCGTGGGCATAGCGCTGATGCTTGATCAGCGCGAACTTGCCCACCCGCGCGTAGGATTGCCGCAACGTCAGGCCCTGCCGCTGCGCCAGCCGGACCAGAATCTCGCGGGCGCGGTTGAGAAGTTTGGCATCGGTCGGGAACATCACGTTCTTGGGCTGCACCGTGGTGTCGACGATGACGCGGTTGAGGTCGGACGGTTTGATCGCCTCGGTCTTGGTGGCCACCGAAAGGCTCTCCTGCAGCAGCGCTTGCAGCTTCTCCTCGCCCATGCGCTGGCGCCAGCGGGTCAGCGAGGAGCGGTCGAACACCAGGCGATGCTGGAAGAACTCCTCGCCGCAGAAGAACTGGTAATAGGGGTTCTCCACCCAGCGCTCGCACAACACCTCATCGGAGAGATCGTAAGTGTGCTTGAGGATGGCCAGTCCGGCCATCAGCCGTGTCGGTAAGGGTGGCCGGCCGGGCTTGTCCTCATAGACCGCGCCCAACCGCTGCTCGAGGAATGCCCAGTCGATCGTCCCCGCCAGCTTCACCAGCGGGTGGCTCATGTCGATGATCGCGTCCAGCCGTGAGCGCAGAAGATCAGTCTGTCCGGTGTCGCGTCGTTCCTTTGGTCGCATCGTTCCCTCCGATGCGACAATGGAATCACGACCCGCAATTCCGCGGAACCCCGAAAATCAATTTGCAAGCTTTTGCGGCCTCAACCCTCAAAAGCTTGCAATCTCAATCGCCGATTCGACAGGAAATTCGACTCCCGATCAACAGCTTGGGAGTTTTTCACGGACGACTAATTATGTCCTCGTCTTTCCTTCGCAGGACGCCGCGCCTGCGCGGCTTATCTCTTTATCGGCCTTGTTGACCCCGGTTTCGCGAACCAAGGCTCGCGGTTAGTCATAAGCCCCGATCAGGGCTTGCCGAGCCTGTGGCTCAAGGCTTCTGCGATCTCGGCCAAGGCAAGGGCCGCCTCCGCCATCTTCAGCTTGATGCGCGCATCGTCCATCATGCGCGCTTCCGCCCTGAGCCGGTCCGAGAGCTGGCGTAACT
>JBJKQX010000217.1:0-7818 GCA_046704965.1 Binataceae bacterium (SeqCode) | reverse complement strand
TGCTGAAAGAGTTCCATGGTCGTATGCCTCAAGCGCCGGCCCGCGCGAGTTGCTTCAACTGGCTGTCGAGCATATCGCGCTGAGCGGCAAGATCGAGAAACCGCTCATGCATCTCGTCCTGTTTTTCCTGCGGGACTTTGGCTCGAAACTCCGGATTGTTCCATCGAGCCTCGTGCTGCTCGATATACTTTCGCACCTCGGCGCGTTTCTTTTCGAGTCCCTGCCGCGCCTTGTCGAAGTCGAAACCTTCGGGTGCCTCGACCCATACCTGCCCCCACGTGAGCGCGTCCGATGCCGAGCGCGCGGGCGGCGCGGCGTCGTGGGCAACAGTCTCGAACCCTTCGAGCTTGCCCAGGGCCATCGCGTACTCGCGCCACTCGGTGAAGCTGCCTTCCGCGTCAGCCTCGGGACGAAACGCGATGAAGCCTTTCGCGCGCTGGCCCGGATGGAAACCGAGCAGAGCACGCAGCCGGTTGACCGCGATTGTCGCTTCGATACATCGCTCCATCGCGGTTTGCTCCGCCACGCTGAGTGGTTCTTCGGCGCGCGGCTCAGGGAATTTCGCGACCACCAGATGCTCGGCGAGTCCGCTCTCGCTGATATGCGGTCGGATGACCTGCCAGATTTCCTCGGTCACGAACGGCATGAAGGGATGGAGCAGACGCAGCGTGCTGTCGAGAACGTGGACGAGTACATAACGCGCGGCTGCCTGCCGCTCGCCTCCGGCGCGCAGCGCCTCCTTCGACAGTTCGATATACCAGTCACAGAAATCGTGCCATGCGAACTGATACACGGTCATCGCGGCGACGTTAAATTCGTAGGCGTCGTCAGCCGCGGCGATTTCGCGCGTTGCCTAGTCGAGCCGACTGAGTATCCATCGGTCGGCCATGCTCATTTTTGACGTCTCGACAGGTTTGACGGGTCCATCGACGCCCTCAAGGTTCATCATCACGAACCGCGCCGCGTTCCACACCTTGTTGGCGAAGGCGCGCGAAGCGGCCAGCCGGTCGTCGGACAGAATAACGTCGCGGCCCTGAACCGAAAGCTGCGCGAGCGTAAGACGGAGCGCGTCGGTCCCGTAGCGGTCCATCAAATCGAGCGGATCGACCACGTTGCCGCGCGACTTGGTCATCTTCTTGCCGTACTTGTCGCGCACGAGCGGCGTGATGTACACGTCGCGGAACGGAACCTCATCAGTGAACCACAGCCCCATCATCATCATGCGCGCCACCCAGAAAAAGATGATGTCGAAGCCGGTGATAAGAAGACTGGTCGGATAGTAGCGCGCCAGGTCCTCGGTCTGCTCGGGCCATCCCAGAGTCGAGAACGGCCACAGTCCCGAACTGAACCAGGTGTCGAGCACGTCCTCGTCCTGCGTGATTTCCGTGGCGCCGCACCGCTGGCATTTTTCGGGCTGCGAGGCGGAGACCATCAGATGGCCGCATTGCGCGCACTGATAGGCGGGAATCCTGTGCCCCCACCATAGCTGGCGCGAGATGCACCAGTCGTAGATGTTCTCCATCCAGTTGAAATAGGTGTTCTCCCAGAACTTCGGGAAGAACGTGGTGCGCCCGTCGCGCACAGCCTTCACGGCCTTGTCGGCAAGCGGCTTGACGCGAACGAACCACTGCGCCGACAGCATCGGCTCGACCACCGTGTCGCATCGCGAGCACGTACCGACCGCGTGGCTGTGCGGCTCGACCCGCTCCAGCAGTCCCTGCGCTTCCAGGTCCTCGACGATCTTCTTGCGGCACGCGTCGCGGTCCATCCCGGCATACGCGCCGGCGGCTTCGCTCATCCGCCCCTGCGTATCCATCACGGAAATCTGTTCGAGGTCGTGGCGGCGGCCCATTTCGAAGTCGTTTGGGTCGTGGGCGGGCGTGATTTTTACCGCACCGGTTCCGAACTCGCGATCAACCGCGTCGTCCGCAATCAGCGCAATCTCGCGCCCCACCAGTGGAAGGGTGATTTTGTGTCCGACGAGCGCCGCGAATCTCGGGTCGTCGGGGTTCACCGCGACTGCCGTATCACCCAGCATCGTTTCCGGCCGCGTGGTCGCAACCGTCACGGCGCCGGAACCGTCGGTGAACGGATACCGGATGTAATACAGGTTGCCGCGCCGTTCCTTGTGATCTACTTCGAGGTCGGAAAGCGCCGTCTCGCATCGGGGGCACCAGTTGATAAGCCGCCGATCCTTGTAAATCAGCCCCTCGCGATAGAGGCGGATAAAAACTTCGTTGACCGCGCGCGAGAGCCCCGGGTCGAGGGTGAAACGCTCGCGGCTCCAGTCGCACGAAGCGCCAAGCCGACGCAACTGATTCAGGATGCGCCCGCCGTAGGTGTCACGCCATTTCCACACCCGCTCGACGAAAGCTTCGCGCCCCAACTGATGGCGGTTCTTGCCTTCGCGCGCGAGGTCTTTTTCGACCGCGTTCTGGGTCGCGATTCCGGCATGGTCCGTCCCTGGCACCCAGAGCGTGTTGTAGCCCTGCATCCTGCGTACGCGCACGATTATGTCGTGCAGCGTGACGTTCAGCGCATGCCCGAGATGAAGTTGTCCGGTTACGTTGGGCGGAGGGATGACGATCGAGAAAACCCTGCCCTCGCGCGATGGGTCGGCCTTGAAATAGCCCAGATCAATCCACTGCTGGAACCATCGTTCTTCAGCCGATTTCGAGTCAAAAGTCTTGGCGAGTTCCAAGATATGCCTGCCGGATATGGTTTCCCGTCCTTCGAGTATAGAAAAGGGCGCGAGGCGCCCTCAGGCAAATCTTATTTAGCGGCGGACGAACTATGCAAGATATGCGTGCTTCGTCGTGGTCGTTTGCATAGCGATCGGACCCGTTAGCCCAAGTGCAGAGGGCTGCGGGCGGGCCTCCGGCTGCGGCGCACCGATCGTTAACGTTGAGTGACACCGATGATCTCATACGGCGCCGGTGTTACACTTTTCGCAACTGCCTCTGTGAATACAACACTTCTCTTCGATTTGGACGACACTCTGGTCGCGGAGCACACCCAGGTTGAGGCCGCGTTTCGTGCCACCTGTGAAATCTCGCGCGACAAATACGGAGCCGACCCCGACAAGCTCTACGAAGCGATTCGGCGTCATTCGGGCCGGATGTGGCATGCCTCGGAGACGATAGGCTATGCAAAGGCAATCGGCATAAGCTCGTGGGAAGGCCTATGGGGTCGCTTCACGGGAGATGACCCCCATCTGAAAGCGCTCTATCGATGGGTGCCGCGTTACCAGCGCGAGGCGTGGGCCGCCGCGCTTGCTGAAGCGGGAGTGACCGATACGCGCGTTGCTCCCGAAGTGGCGGAATGTTTTATCGAGCAACGCAGAGTCCGTCACGAGGTGTTTCCCGAGACGCGACGGGTCCTGCAGCAGCTTCGAGGCTCGTTCCGGATGGGTATCATCACCAACGGCGCGCCGGATATCCAGCGCCAGAAGATTGCCGAAACCCGGATGGCACCCTATTTCGACATGATTCTGGTGTCCGGCGAATTCGGCCAGGGCAAACCCGACCCGCGGATTTTTCATTTCGCGATGAACCGCCTCGGCGCTTCGGTCGAGCGGTCGGTGATGGTCGGTAACAGCCTGAGCCGCGATATCGCGGGCGCCAGGGCAGCCGGAATCAAAAGCGTCTGGGTCCTGCGCGAGGGCGCGAATCCGCCCACGCATACGGGGATTCATGCCGACGAAACCATCGCGAGCCTCGATCAGCTCGGCCCGGCGCTCGAGCGACTTGGACTCGCGTCTGCTCCATAATCCCGGCTTCGATCGTGGCGGGCCGCACACGGTCCCACAGAAAGAAATTTGACGCGGACCTTTGAATCGATCCGCGTTACGCGTAACTCTCGACGCTGGGGATACTTCCGACTCAAGGGGGCTTATCAGGACGTGATTAGACGCTTTCGACCGATCGCGGGTTTGATTCTCGCAGTCGCCCTGTTCGCGTTTCCTGCGATCGCGCAAGCCGCGCCGCAGATTCAGGTATGCTTCACGCCGGTTCGACCTGGCGCATGTGATCCGCTGACGCAGATCGAGGACACACTCGGCTCCGCCCGCAAAGACGTGATGGTTCAGGCCTACGTGATCACGGCGCGACATATAGTGAGCGCGCTCATCGCGGCGCATCGCCGCGGCGTCGACGTGCGGGTCATCCTCGACCGCAAGGAGCTTCAGGGCGACCGCGACGAAGTCTATGGCGTGGACCGTCTTATCAGGGCCGGTATCCCTGTGATGGTTGACGAGGGAGTGCGCGGAATCGCTCACAACAAGGTCATGATCGTCGACGGGCGCACGGTTATTACGGGGAGCTATAACTTCACATGGAGCGCCGAGCACAAGAACGCCGAGAATCTGCTCGTGATTCATGACCCCGCGATTGCCGCTGAGTACGCGAAGAACTGGAAGATACGCGAGTCACACTCGGAGCTTCTCAAACTGCCCTGAGCGCGCGGACGTTTCGCGATGGAGTGACGTCTTTGCGGGCGGTGGAAAAGGATCTGCTGGTGCGAGAGGGGGGACTTGAACCCCCACGAGGTTGCCCTCACAAGGTCCTGAGCCTTGCGCGTCTGCCATTCCGCCACTCTCGCGACCGGTAACTGAAAGGAATTAGCTGGCCCGGAGAGTGAATTCAAGGCGCACACGTTCCGATCGCGATGTTTTCCTATATGCTCTGGCGTCGTGGAGGCGCGACACGGTCGAAAACGGGACGATTCGTGGGTGGCAGGGCATAGCACTGCCCGCCTGACCGGAAGGTCGTGAAAACCATACGCGGATGCCCCGCGGTTTGCGTTTCGCGCTTGATAGTCGCTTGAAGCTCTCGGTAATCGTCGCCACTCACGCGCGCCCCGATTCGCTGGGGCGCCTGATAAGATCGCTTGCGCCGCAACTGCGCCCGCGCGACCGTGAGCTGCTTCTCGCCGACAACGGGACTTCCGCGCCCAGCCCGATTCCCGACGACGCTCCGCTTCTTATTCACGTTCACGAGCAGCGTCCCGGCAAGTGTCGGGCTCAGAACCTCGCAATATCGCGTGCGACGGGCGAAATTCTGGTTTTCCTCGACGACGACCTGACCGTGGCCTCCGACTATCTCGATCAGGTAGAGCGGTTCTTTGACGACCATCCTGAATTCGCGGCGATGAAGGGGCGAGTTCTGCCCGCCGAGGACTCGAAACTCGCGGCCGGAGACAACTGGGTTTACCTCGACCTTCCGATCACCGACCACGGTGACGAAGTGGTCGAAGTGCGAGGCGTGCTGGGAGCCAACATGGCCTTCAGGAAGGATGCGCTCGCACGGGTTGGGCCGTTCGACGAACGCCTTGGTCCCGGTGCGGCGGGCCATGAGGAGGAAACCGAGATGTCACGGCGTCTGGTACGCGCCGGCTACCGGATAGGGTATGCGCCCGGGGCGCTCGTGATGCATGAAGTTGACCCCGCTCGTGCCGACCGCGCGCGTTTCATTCGTATTTCGCGCGAGCGCGGTTACTGCCGGATGCTCCATGAGAACCATGGCGCCATAGACGTGATGGTCAAGAACGGCGTCGCCGCGACGCGACTGTTTATTGCGCGTGTAGCAGGAGCAGGACCGGAACGTATCGCCCGCGAAGAGAGACGTCTTGCGGTTGCGCGCGGAATGATGGACGGACTGCGTAAGCGCGGCCCAGGCGGCTCATCGCAGCGGCTCCAGCAGCTCGATTAGTCTCTCGCCGTATCGATCCCAGGAATGCTGCTCCGCAATCTCGCGGCATGTGGCGCGCAGGTCCGGCGCATTCTGGAGCAAATCTGCAAGTCGGACCGCAATTTCGCTCGGATTGGTCGGGTCCGTCACGACATAGCGTTCCATCTCTTCCGGCATAAGCTCCGACACTCCCGACTGCGCGGTGGTCAGCGCGGGAAGACCGCTCGCCATCGCCTCCATCACGACATTTCCGAACGGTTCGAACAGTGAGGGCATCGCAAACACGTCCGCGGCCGCGAAGAACTGTTCCACGTCCTTGCGAGGCCCCGCGAAATGCACCCGCGGTGCGATCTTGAGCCGCCGTGCAAAATCCCGATACCGGGCGAGCGCATGGTCGTTCCCGACCACCATCAGTTGAGTCTCGAAAGGAAGCTTGGCCATCGCGCGCATCAGGAAACGAAGCCCCTTGCGCCCGAATCCGTTGCCCACGAACATGACCGTCGGGGCACTGGCCGAAATTCCAAACTGCGCACGCAGCCGCGCGCTTGCGTCCGCATCTTTCGAGGGATGAAAACGCTGGGAATCGACCCCGTTGTAGAGCGTTACGACGCGATCGCGATTGAGGCCGAACCGGACCGCGAGGTCATCGCGCACAAGGTTCGACACCGCGATAGCGAGCTTGAGTTTTGGCGAGCGAAACCCCATGCGTTCGATCGCCATCTGCGCCCGATGGTACGGCGAAATCTGCATCACGGAGGCGCGCATACGCCCTCTCCATAGCCGTGCAGCCGCGAGATAGCTCGCATGAGCACTGCCGCCCGAGCGCAGGATGTCGGCGCCGATCGTGCGCGCAAAGCTCAAGACGATCCGGTTTCCCTCGCGTCGCGCCACGGTCGGCGCAGCGTAGGCAAATGCGAGCAGGCGCCCGGTGCGTGAAAGCGGAAATCCCCCTACCCGCCTGACGGGGAAATCACGCGACTCGCCCCTTATTTCGGAGGCATAAGCAGTCACGTCATAGCCCGCTTTGAGCAGGTAATGCGCAGTAATCATCAAGTCGCGCTCGGTTCCTCCGCCGTGAGGGTCGAATCGGCGCGTCAACAGTGCGAGTTTCACTGGTGGTTCCGCAAATTTTTTATGCGCCGTCAGACGGGTGCTGAAGCTGCACGACGTTCGATCGTATGATAATTTTTCCGCGGGGATTGTGAGGCGTGGCGATGATCGAAATCCAATGCACCAGTTGTCACACTCGTTATCGTATCGACGAGCGAGTTCTGCCCGGAGAAGCGCCGACTTTCAAGTGTTCGCGATGCGGTCACGTTTTTACCTCTGAACCGGGACAGATTAAATCCGACGCGGCCTCGGGTCCGACTCCGCAGTCCGACGCCGACAAGGCTGAAAGTTCACCCGGCCGATCCTCGGACGACCGGAAGCATCATCCCTACATTCGACCGGTCGGTACCGCAAGGCCGAAGGACTCCCCGGCGCGCGAGGATTTCACGACCGACGCCGCTTCGCCCGAACCCGATCAACGAGCATCGCAAAACCTTGAACAAGATCCCGAGCACCCTCGGCAAGACCCGACTGGAAAACGCAGCGCGCGTTCCGAGGCTTTGAAGCGGTCTTCCGGGTGGTCGCAGACGCCCGAAGAGTCCGGCTTGGAACCGTCGGAAGATCAGGCGCCGTCCGAGCGGGATCGTGATAGCCAACATCAAGGCGATACACGCACGTCCGTCCCGCCGTGGTCCAAAGTTGAGGCGCCGCATCGACGCAATGACTCGTCCGAATTTGGCATTGATCGTTCGCGCGAGGACTTCGCGCCACGGAGCGATGAGCGCGAACAGTCGCCATTGCCCGAGAATCTGTCGTTCGATTTCGACGATGACGACGGTCCGCGAATCGAACCCGAAGACGATCCCCAGGAAGACAGCCCGGAATCGCAGTGGAAGGTCGGCGACGAGGCCGGAGCGGATGTCGAGGAACGACGCGAAGCGCCGGCAGAACGTCGCGCCAGACGTTTTGCCGAAGATCCCGACCCGTCAAGGATAGCGTCGATTCCCCCACGCCCCGCGGGGGCTGTAGGGGCGTTGCTTTAGGCCACCAGAGAGTAGGGTTTTTCGGCTTTTAACGTTTC
>JBJKQX010000216.1:0-6837 GCA_046704965.1 Binataceae bacterium (SeqCode) | reverse complement strand
CTAATTCGAGCGTCCGCGGAGTCTTTCGCAAACCCCCTCGCGCGGATGCGCGCGAGGGGATTTTTTCATATCGCGCGGACTCCAACGCGGCGAATGCACCCAAATCATCCTCAACCGGTTCGGGCAGAACCTTCGGTGCATGGTCCGCATCTCGGCAAGGGCTTTCCGCAACGTAGCGGACGGTTCGCTACGTCGAATTGCTGCGTGAACAGTCTCGGGACAAGTCTTTCCCTCGGTTGCCACCGCTGCCGTCTCCGACTCAGTACCGCACTGTCAAAGCATGGGGGGCCTTGGTCAGCAACTCGCAGCCAGTTTTGGTTACGGCAACCGTATCCGAAACAAATGCGTCTCCTTCTCCGGTGCGCATCAACCAGGACAAAAGGTGAAAGACCATACCTTCCCGGATCTCCATGTCCGATCCGCGGCGAAGACTGCGCGGCACACCTGATCCTGACCAACTGGGCGGAAAACCAATACCGACGAGATAGCCACAATGATGGCGGTGGTAATAATCAAAGCCGAATTTGTCGATTGTTGTTTTCCACACCTGATAGACGTCATCGGCAACGATGCCGGGTTTCATCTTGTCGATGACGGCATGCAGAGCTTCAACGCAAGCCTCATTCGCTCTTTTCGTTCCCTCATTAGGCATCTCGCCAATGTAAATCAGCCGTCCCGCGGGAGCATGGTAGCGCCAGTAACATCCGGACATTTCCAAAAACAACAAGTCCTTGTTTTGCAGGACATCATCATCCCAGGTTCCATGTTCATGGCCCAGCGTACGAGTCGAGCGGATCAGGGGCACGAAAGCAGGATATGTACCTCCACGACTGATCATCGTTGAATAAACTTGGGCGGCTACGGCACGATTGGGAACATTGTGTCCAGCCTGCGCAATACCAGACATGATCATCGCGTCAGTGATTTCAGCAGCATGACGTGTACATTCCAGTTCTGCGGGAGACTGGACAATCCGGCAATCGTTGATCAGATCGCCTGCATCGGACCATATAACGTTCGGCATGCCCGCTACGAAACCTTCGGCCACTTTATAAGGGAGGAAAGAACTGTTTTTTTCAAACGCTACGCGGCCTGCCGACAACCCCAAATCATTTAGTGCCCTGCAAGTAACCTTGGCGGGATTGGAATAATCTATCACTTCGGCTTCGTTGGTATGTACCGATATGCCAAGACTCATGGATGACGGACGCAAGCCGCCGGACTCCGCACCCTCTGTCCGCGCTGTCATCGTAATATCCTGGCGCCGGTCCTTTGGTGCCGGAAGAGGGGCAACGCCATCCGAGTAGGGAAAGAACTGCACAGACGGCACGACCATATCTTCGACGATCATCTTTTCCATCGTACGTATGATCAATACCGGCTCTTTTGCAGCGGACATAATCAACGACGTATAAGCAAAATACCCTTGGTGATTTAGCCCGGTAAGGTAGTATATATTTTCCGGATTTGTGATGATGCACGCATCAAGGCCGTTGGCGGCTATAATATTCCGGACTCGTTTAATCCGGTCTTCAAATTCAGCATCGGAGAAAAATCTCATCATCATCAAAATCCTATCACAATTGTTTTAGTTTTGGACTGGTTCGAGACGCGCATCACAGGACGAATAGTCTTGTCCGTCAAGTTCCTTTCGAGAGCAAAGACACGCTAAACGCGAGATTGTCCGTTTCGGTGCCAATGGTTTGATCGGCGGACGAGGACGTTCCTTGTTGTTGCTCCGGTTCGACTGCGTGAGCGGCGTCGGCAAGGCGTCGTCTTTCTGCCGCGTTTCAGTACGTGAGCCTTCGGATTCCTTAATCGGGTAGTTGAGGGGTTAAGACATAGAGAGGCAAATCAGGCCACCCCGTGGCGCCTGCCGCTGCCCGGCTCCCGTTTGCTACATGACCTCGCTCCTGCCAGTCTTTTTCATGCCCGCGTCCTCCTCCTTGTAAACCCTCCCGATCTTTCGATAGGGCGAGGGTTGCCGCGACTTCAATTTCAGCAGACTTCAGTACATCGCCGGCCGCCGTGGGGCGGCTAACGAGCGGAGAGGATGACACGATGAGGCCACAGTATCCTTCGCTCTACCAGATCAACACACGCGTATGGCTGACCGAGCTGTCACGCACCTTGGGCAGGACCGCTACGCTGGATGACATTCCGGATGCCGACTTGGACCGCTTGGCGGAAATGGGTTTCGACTGGGTGTGGTTTCTGAGCGTTTGGCAGACCGGCGAGGCTGGCCAGCGTATCTCGCGTGCGAACTCGCATTGGCGAGCGGAATTTCAGGAGACACTGCCGGACCTCCGTGAGGAAGACATCGCAGGGTCCGGCTTTGCCATCGCCGGCTATACTGTTCATGATCGACTGGGAGGGGATGCCGCTCTGCTGCGGCTGCGCGAACGGCTCCACGACCGCGGCCTGCGGTTGATGCTCGATTTCGTTGCCAATCACACCGCACTGGACCATCCGTGGGTCGAGGAGCACCCTGAGTACTACGTTGCGGGAACGGAACTGGAATTACAGCGGCAACCCCAGAACTACACGTGGGTCAGGCGGAAACAAGGCAACATGCTCCTTGCGCACGGCCGCGACCCGTACTTTCCAGGTTGGCCTGACACCCTGCAACTCGATTACAGCAAACCGGCCACGCAGGAAGTGATGATCAGTGAACTGTGCAGGATCGGGAAGCAATGTGACGGGGTGCGCTGCGACATGGCGATGCTTGTTCTGCCGGACGTGTTCGAGCGCACATGGGGTCGTCGCGCGGATTTGTTCTGGCCAAAGGCGACCCGAAAGGTTCGGGACAAGGAGCCTGATTTCTGCTTCATGGCCGAGGTCTATTGGGACCTGGAATGGACCATGCAGCATCAGGGGTTCGACTACGCTTACGACAAGCGGCTTTACGACCGCCTGCGCGATGGATACGCGCGGCCGGTGCGAGATCATCTTCATGCCGACCCTGATTATCAGAACAGGCTCGCTCGCTTCCTGGAAAACCACGACGAGCCCAGGGCCGCCGCCACCTTTGCTCCCGGTGTCCATGAGGCGGCGGCCGTTATCACCTTTCTGTCTCCAGGACTGCGTTTCTTTCACCAGGGACAATTTCAGGGCCGAAGGAATCGCATCTCTCCCCATCTGGTTCGAGGGCCAGACGAGCCTATCGACCGCAAGCTGGAGCAGTTTTACGGCCGGCTGCTTGCCGTGCTTCGGAAGCCGGTAGTTCGCAAAGGTCAGTGTCGTTTGCTCGAATGTGTACCCGCGTGGGAAGGAAACTGGACCTGGGATTGTTTCCTAGCCTTTGCATGGCAAGAGCCCGATGGAGAGCGGCTGCTGGTGACGGTGAACTACGCACCTAACCAGAGCCAGTGTTATGTCCGCCTACCATTTACTGATCTCGCTGGCAGCCAATGGCGGCTTGCGGATCAAATGGAGGAGGTCGTTTACGAACGAGACGGCAATGATTTGCAGTCTCATGGATTGTATTTGGACAGCCCAGCGTGGAAGACATCGGTCTTCGCGCTTATCAAGAACTCTTGAGGCGTCACGCAGAGCGCCGTTACCCAATTTGGTATCACGTCCTGAACCGCGAGGAGGGGAGGAATCACCATCTCCCGTTATCTCTCATCCCGTCAAACCCGCCGGGTGTTAAGAGAGACGGCACGCCAAACGGTTTCTGCGCAAGGCTGCGGCGCGTTGGATAGTCGTTCGGCGCGTCTTCCCAGGCCGCGTTTTGGGAGCCTCATCGATTACCCCATACACATTCCTTTTGGTTACTTGGTAACGCCAACTGAGTTGCGGTGGGCAGTACGCTCGACTGCATGGGGATCCTGACCGCCGTAAGTGGATTGGCCCGCTTCGACGGCGTTTCGCATCTTCCACGCGCCGCGATAGCCGCTCTCAAGCCACTCGACTTTCACATCTATCAGCACCCCGAAACCGGGGCGCCGAAGCTGCCCGCTCCTGCCGGCTTCCGATTCCATGCCGACGCCCTCGATCGGCTCGGCGAGCTCAGGAAGGGGCGCACGGACCTGCCGAACGAGTTCTGGCGCGACAAGGTAAACGGCGCACGGTATTGCTGCCTCGCGGAAGAGGACGGGCGGCTGGCCGCGATAACCTGGATGTACGATTACCCCGCGAAGCGTCCGATATTGCTGCTGGCTCCGGGTGACGCCGAGGCCGTCGGGACTTATATTCTTCCAGCGTTCCGCGGCCGCAGCCTGTACAGATCGCTAAGCGTGTTCAGGAGCCGCTGGTGGTTCGACTCCCACGGCGGCCGCATCTTCACCGTGGCCGCGTCGGACAATCCAATCCCGCTGGCGCAGATCCCGCGCATGGGATGCGTCGAACTGGCCGTCCTGCATCGCAACTCCCTGTTCGGTCCGCGCTTCCACACCGCCCAGGTCCCCCGTCATCGGTAGAAGCCGTCGTCGCGTCCGACGGTTTTCGGATTTGCCGTTCACGACGCAAAAGCGTAATCGATCGGGGTGTCGCGAAACCGAATTCCTCTGGAGCAAAAGATGGCAGAGCAAGCCGCAAAATATGGTGATCCGAACACGCTGGTGCAAACGGATTGGCTGGCGTCGCACCTGGACGACCCGGAACTCAGGATCTTCGACTGCACGACATTTTTGCGTCCGGCCCAGGAGGGCACAAACGCGCCCTATCAGATCGTCGCCGGCCGGGCTGAGTACGACGCGGAACATATTCCCGGCGCGGGGTTTCTCGACCTGCAGCGCGAATTGTCCGACAACAGCAAGAAATTGCGCTTCATGCTGCCGAAGGCCGAAGATTTCGCCGCGGCGATGTCGCGCCATGGCGTGTCCGACGATTCGAGGGTGATCCTGTACAGCGCGGGCGCGATGATGTGGGCGACGCGCGTGTGGTGGATGCTGCGCGCGTTTGGATTTACCAACGCGGCGGTGCTCAACGGCGGTTGGGAGAAATGGAAGGCCGAAAACCGGCCGGTTTCTTCCGAACCGTGCAAGTACCCGCCCGCTGTCTTAAGCGTTCGGCCACAGGCCGGGCTGTTCGTGGACAAGGAACGGGTGCGTTCCGCGATGGGCGATCCCAAAACCGTTACCGTCAACGCGTTGCCGGCCGAGTTGCACAGCGGCAAGGGCCCCAGTCCCTATGGCCGTCCCGGGCGAATACCCGGCAGCGTCAGTATCCCGTTTGTATCAATGGTTGACCGCAAAACCAGGGCGTTGGCACCCCTGGACGAGTGCGCGGCGAAGTTCGAGGCGGCGGGAGCCGAGAAATCGAAAGACATCATCTGCTACTGCGGCGGAGGAATCGCGGCCACGCTGGATATTTTCGTGCTGCATCAGCTCGGCTACCAAAATCTCAGTGTGTACGACGCCTCGATGAGCGAATGGGCCAGGGACGAATCGTTGCCTATTGAGACCGACTGAAGCGTCGGCGGGGAAGGGTACAATGGCCGGCGCCCGGAGCACGGATCGGGCGATGAGAAGGGCGCCGGCGAAATCGATAACGATCGAAGCGGGCGCGCGGACGGAAGGATTCCGGGTCGTGGTGCCGAGCAACCAAAAGAAAGGGCAAACCCCGGTTAAGGTCAACACGTCATTCAATGGGAACACTCTCTTTTCGAACAGCGACGTCACGATCAATATCAAGTGAGCATCTCGAACGCGCCATAGATGGTTTCATGCTTTGGTCCACAGATATGCCTTCGAAATGTTTTTCACGCACGTGTCAAAATATTATCAAGGCATTAAAGAGACTCTAGTCGTGGAAAATCCTTACAAACGCCAAACGTAGTGGCAATTCTCGCGATGGGCTGATCGCTCAATACATGGCAAGGCTAAACGCGTCAGTGCGGGGAGTCGCTGTGGGAATCGAAATTGAACATGTTTGCCGGAGTCAGGATGGACTGGGAGAGAGTCCCATTTGGGTCGCGGAAGAGAACTCACTCTATTGGTCAGACCACGTGGGCCCTTTCCTTGAAGGATCCAACCCTCGGCGCCCAACCGTCAAACGGTTCAACAGGACGACGAACGAACTGACAGCGTGGGAGATGCCTGAGCAGGTCGGGTCATTCGGGCTTCGTGCCCACGGTGGTCTTATCGCAGGCACCAATTCCGGCTTCTGCACCATCGACCTGGCCAGTGGCCACTTCGAGCGGATCGTCGATCCCGAAGCCGACAAGCCACACAACCGGTTGAACGACGGGAAGATCGATCGGCGCGGACGCTATTGGTGCGGCAGCATGGATACGCAACTCAAGGAGAAGACCGCACGCATCTATCGACTCGACCCTGATCTTTCGTGCCGTCAGATGGTCGAGGATTTCAGCTTCGTATGCAGCAACGGGATCGCTTTTGATCCCGAGGATACGCGGATGTATTTCGGCGACACGCAGGGCGGTGTCATCTACGTGTTCGACTATGACGGCGTCGAGGGGCGACTCTCCAATCGGCGACAATTCTTCTCCGTTGCGGAGCGCCGACCGGGCATCGTTGATGGGGCGACCGTTGACGCCGAGGGTTACTATTGGTTCGCGTTGAATCTGGCCGGCAAAATTCTCCGAGTCGATCCCAAGGGACGTCTCGATCGAGAGATTGACATGCCGGTGCGGACTCCCACCTGCGTGACCTTTGGGGGTGAGAACGATGACACCCTGTACGTGACTTCACAACAGACCTTTTTGCGCCCGGGAGAACTGGAGGAGTTCCCGCAGACCGGAGATCTCTTTGCAATCCACGGGCTGGGCGTCAAAGGTGTGCCCGAGCCACGATTCGCAGGATGAAGCAGTCGTGGCTCTTGTCCCCGGTGAGTACGATCCTCGGGTATCGCGGGGAGATAGAGGATTATAGC
>JBJKQX010000215.1:0-22861 GCA_046704965.1 Binataceae bacterium (SeqCode) | reverse complement strand
TCACCGAGGCCGTGCGGGCCGGCGTCGCGTGAGCGCTGGCCGCGCATCGCTTCGAGGCCGTTGCAAATAACATGAGCTGGGCGCAAAGAATCCTGAGCCGCATGATTAAGTCCCGGGCCCCGTCGGCCGATTGGCCGGCAGTGGCCTGGGCGATCCGGCGGATGACGGCGCACCGTTGGCTCATCGTGGGGCTTAGCCTGTCGACTATCGGTTCCGCGATGACCGAGGGGCTCGGAATCGCCACGCTCGTTCCGCTTCTCGATGCCGTGAACCGGAAAGCGAATGCCTTCGCCTCGATTCCTCTGATTGACCGGATCTCAGGCCTGTTTGCAACCTGGCCCGTGGCTCGCGAACTTGAGCTGATTGCCGTATTGCTTGTCCTCGTAGCCTTGTTGCGCGCGATGTTCTCATACGCGACGACGTATCTGGCGCAGGTCATCTCGCTCACCGTCGATCAAGACATCAAGATCGAGATCACGCGGCTCGCCAACCTGCTTGACTTCGAGCGGGTTCAAAGCCTCGGATCGACGACCCTTCTGAGCTATACCATGGGTCTATCGACTCAGACGGGCATCTTCTGCTCTCTCGTTGCCACCGCTGTGGCAAATCTCCTCATGCTTTCCGTCTATGTAGCGATCTGCCTTACGCTTTCCTGGCAGTTGACTCTGCTTGCCGCAGGCGCGCTTTTTTTCACCATTCAGTTCGTGCGAGTGCCGTTGATGCGCCGCACCCTCGCCGTTGGACGTCGGCGCACGCAGGCCCTGATTGATATGAATCGCGTCATCTTTGGTGGTTTTGCGGGGGCGAAGCTGCTCCGTCTTGTTGCAGGCGCCGGTGAGCACGAAGGACATGTTGCCGCCAGTCTCGGCCGGTACATAACCTGCGAACGACACAACGCGCACTTGCAGGCGTTGGTCGATCCGATGTTCCAGACGCTTGTTGCCGTCGTCATTTCGCTCATGCTTTTTGTCAGCGCGGAAGTGCTTGGCAACGAGATCGTGAATCGGATCCCGCTGGTCCTCCTCTTTCTGTTCGTCCTCTACCGCGTCGTCAATCCGGTACAGACGCTGAACCGCACCCGCCTCGGCTTGGCTGCGGTCCTGAACGCCGTTCAGACCATCTTCGCCTTCGTGCAAGAAGCGGGCGGGAACCGCGAGCCCGACGGAACTCTGCCCTACGCTGGATTGCCAAAGCGGATCTCTCTCGAAAGTGTTAGCTTCCGGTACCGGCTCGCGGAAGGATCGGCAGTAGACACCGTCAGCTTCGACATTCCGGCGCGCAAGATGACCGCTCTTGTCGGACCGTCCGGCGCCGGAAAAACAACGCTTGTCGGGCTCGTAACGCGCATTTACCAGCCGCAGAGCGGCCGCATTTCGGCTGACGGGATTAATATCTCTGAGCTAAGGGTTGCCGACTGGCGCTCACACCTTGCCGTCGTGACGCAGGACACCTTTCTCTTCGACGACACGGTTGCCGCCAATCTGCGACTGTCCCGGCCACGTGCGACCGACGAAGAGATTGAGGCGGCTGCCCGCCGGGCGGAGGCGCACGATTTCATCATGCAGCTGCCGCAAGGCTATGCGACGCCCGTTGGTGAGCGTGGGGTACGCCTTTCCGGCGGGCAGCAGCAGCGCTTGGCATTGGCCCGCGCCCTCCTCGCCAAGCCTGATCTTTTGATCCTTGACGAGGCCACGAGCAATCTCGACGCGGAGACCGAACATCTCGTTTCGAGGACGCTGAGCGCGTTGGTCGGCGAGTGTGGGATCCTGGTCATTGCGCACCGCTTGGCGACCGTTCAACGTGCCGACCAGATTGTCGTCCTGGATCAAGGACGGGTAGTGGAGACAGGCACACACGAGAGCCTAATGTACGCGCGTGGAAAGTATTACGGCATGGTCAGCCGGCAGATGTTCGCCACGGAATCTCCGTCGCCGGTCGCGAAAGAGGTCGGCGCCATAGACGCAATGAAGATTTAAAACAGACGGGCGAGAGTCGACAAGAATGGAAATTAGCGGCAAAAAGTTCGTGGTCATCGGCGGGGCGGGCCTGATCGGAAGCCACGCGGTGGATTTGTTGACCAAGACCGACGCGGCCGAGATCGTGATTTATGACAATTTTGCCCGCGGCACTCTCGGCAACCTTGCGGAGGCGTTGAAGGACCCGCGCGTGAAGATCTACGAGGTCGGAGGGGACATCTGCCAAACGGACATCCTGAATGCAGCGCTGAAGGGCGCGGACGGCGTCTTTCACTTCGCCGCTCTCTGGTTGCTGCAGTGCCACGATTTCCCACGTTCGGCTTTCGACGTGAATATCCATGGTACCTTCAACGTCCTGGAGGCATGCGTGCAGCAGGGCGTCAAAAGGCTGGTCTATTCTTCTTCGGCTTCCGTCTATGGCGATGCGGTCGAGGAGCCGATGACGGAAGACCACCCCTTCAACAACAAGAATTTTTACGGCGCAACCAAGATCGCGGGCGAGGCCATGGCCCGCGCCTTTCACCACCGATACGGCCTGAACGTGGTGGGGCTGCGTTATATGAATGTTTACGGTCCGAGGCAGGATTACAAAGGCGCCTATATCGCCGTCATCATGAAGATGCTGGATGCTATCGACCGCGGCGAGGGGCCGACCATCCTCGGCGACGGTAGCGAAGCCTTCGATTTCGTCGCGGTCGAGGATTGCGGAGCGGCAAATATCCGCGCCATGAAGGCCGACGCGGTGGACCGGTTCTATAATGTCGGCACGGGCAAGCGGACATCGCTGAAGGAGCTCGCGGAGATGCTGCTTCGCCTGACTGGCTCGAATCAGAAAATCCGCTACGCGCCGCGCAGCCAGGCGACGCTTGTCAGGAACCGCATCGGCAGCCCCGTGCGGGCGAAGAACGAAATCGGCTTCGAGGCCCGCATCGATCTCGACCGCGGCCTGCGCGCCTTGATCGAGTGGCGCAAGGGGCACATGGCGGAAGTGGACGCGCGGCGACAGAGGGCGTAAGTGCTTTTCCGCTACTGACGGACGGAACATAAGCGATGACTGAAGGGCAGACTGCGCTCGGTGAGGACACTTCATCCTACCGGCTGGATTTCGCGACTCTCAGCGTTCCCGAGGTAAAGCTCGCCGAGGTGCGCCGCAACCTTTATCACTCGTCTGGCGCCGGCTATCAAATATTCGAAGGCTTCCTCTCGCCGCCACTGGCGTCGCATATGGGGCGCTTCTGGTCAGAACTCGATCCCTCCCGTCTGCATCAGCCCTATCGCGGGGTCCAGGGGATGACGCGGGGGTGCGCAAACTTCAGCTACGCAGCGGCGGACGGAAGCCGTGCGTATTTCAATTTTTTCTGGAATCACCCGGCCGATGAAGCGACTTTCGCCGCGTCCATGCAGCTTCAGTGGCTGCGCAACCGAGTGATGGGCAAGGCGCCGTTCGAGGAGATTTATCCGCTATATGGGCGCTCAGCCAGTTACCGTGTGGTGATTACCGTGGGCGGCGATACGATCATCGCTCCTCATGCCGATTGGACGGGGGCGGACTACATTCGTGAGCCGGCGCGGTTACAGGCCACACTTTATCTCAGCACACCGGGCATCGATTACGAAGGGGACGGCTTCATCTTTCGTACCAATCAGGGTGACGATGTGGTTTTTGGTCGTGATGTTCCCGTCCGTAAAGGTGATCTGGTCTTCTGGCGGTATTGTAACGAGCACTCGGTCGCGAACGTTCACACGCCACCTGGTCGACCTGGATTTATTCGTATCCTCTATCCTCCTGAAGCAATCCTTGATCCAATGCCCGACGTCCGGAAGGCGTTCTGGCAGATTGGCGTGACGGACATCCGCGACCGCGTTGCCGCGACGCGGTTCGGTCAGCGCTTTGTTCGGCCGGTTTATCGAAAGCTGCGGGGGCGCCGATGACGATCGACGTTCAGACCCTGATCGATCTTGCCGTCGAACACAACATGGCACCATCTTCGTACTTTACCCAATGGGATGTCTATGCCGATTGGCAGATGGACGTATTGAAGCGTCAGGGGTTGAGTCCCGAGCATCGGCTGCTGGATGTGGGGTGCGGCGCCCTTCGGCTGGGCCTGGTTGCCATCCCCTATCTTGACTCAGGGAACTATTTCGGCATCGATCCAAACGATAGATTGCTTACGCTTGGCAAAACCATACTGCAAAAGGCGCAAATCGAGCGGCCGCACACGCTTTCATGTTCAGGTGCTTTCGATTTCGAGCGGTTTGGGACGACCTTTCATTACGCAATGGCCCAGTCGGTTCTGACACACCTGTCTCAGCCCGAGATTGCTCAGTGCTTAACGCAGCTCAAATTGGTGATGAATCCGGGGGGAAAATTCGTCTTCACCTATTGGCCAAACGCGGACTCGCCCCGCATAGGTTTCCTGTTCGATGGCATCGAGCCCATGCACATTCCGGCCCTGAAAGATGATTCCATTTTCATCGATTTATCTGAGCGGCTGAACATCGAGTTCTCGCCGCTTCCGAACGACCATCCGACGCAGCGCGTCGGGCTGTTCACTTTTTAGGACGGGACACGGAATGTCCCCATCTCAGGGCCGCAAATCAACGTGCAGCGCGTAACGAACCCGCGGCGCGTCGAGAAGCTGATAAAGACCGCGATCAACGCGTTTGCCCTCGATCTGCAGGGGATCGCCGTCTTGACCGAAGCGGCGTCCGGAAATTTTGCAGTGACGCCGCTCATTGCGGCTCTGGCCGGGGCGGAGCGCGTTGTGGCGTTGACGAGAGACAGCGGATATGGCGCGGCCGTGGAGGTGGAGGAATACGTTATGGGGTGGGCCACCGACCTCGGCATTGCGGACAGGATCGAGGTTACGGCGGAACGCGAGTACGCCTTCTCACGCTGCAGCTTGGTCACCAATCTGGGATTTGTGCGGCCGATTGATGCGCGAATGATTGCGGCCCTGCCTGAGGATGCGGCGATCGCGTTGATGTGGGAGCCTTGGGAATTTCGAGAGAGCGATCTGGATCTTTCTGCGTGCCGTGCCCGCGGTATCCCGGTGCTTGGCACGTGCGAGAGCGACGCACGGCTTGAAACATTCCGCTATCTCGGCCCCGTCGTCTTGAAGCTCCTCTTGACGGAGGATATCGAGGTCTTTCGCGGCCGCTTCCTTGTTATCGGGGAGGAGCCGTTTCTTTCGCCGGTTGTTGCGACGCTTAATGCGAACGGCGCAGGGGTACGCGCTTTGGTTCCGTCGCGAGGAGACGTCATCCCTTCGGCGGCGTTAGAGCAGATGGTTTCGCAATGCGACGCCATGATTGTAATCGACCATCGAAGCGGCAGGCCGGCCGTCGGTGCCGGTGGGGTGCCAGTCGCGTGGCTCGCCGAATCAGGGGTTGCGCTGGTCCATGTCTGCGGCCATGTGGACGATGACGCGCTGACGGCCGCGGGCATCGCTAAGATTCCCGCACGCCGGGTCCCGCTTGGATACATGACGGTGACCACCGACTTTATCGGCCCGCGGCCCGTGATCGACCTTCACGCAGCAGGTCTCAAGGTCGGAGAGATCCTGGTGCGTGGCCGCCGGCTTGGCCTGACGCCTGCGGCGGCAGCGTCGCGTGCCGTGGCTGAAGGTTTGGCTCTGGGTTTTAGTTGACGTCGTGGGGCGAGATGAAATGAGAAACATTGCCATCGCCACGCCGGATATGGGCGAGGAGGAGTGGCAGGCCGTACGTGAGCCACTGATGAGCGGCTGGCTGACGCAGGGACCAAAGGTCGCCGCCTTCGAGCGCGCATTTGCCGAACGCCATCAGGTCAAGCATGCGGTCGCGGTTACCTCGGCGACCACCGGCCTGCATCTCGCCATGGCATCCCTTGGCGTCGGGCCGGGCGATGAGGTGATCCTGCCGGCATTCACCTGGGTCTCCACCGCGAACTGCGTGCTCTATTGCGGGGCGACGCCGGTTTTCGCCGATGTCGATCCAATCACCTTTAATATCAACGTCACCGAGGTGAAGCGGCGTTTGTCGCCCCGGACCAAAGCGGTGATTCCTGTCCATCTTTTCGGGCTCTGCGCCGATGTCGATGCGATCCGAGCCGCAGTTCCGCCACAGGTTGCGATTGTCGAGGACGCGGCTTGCGCGGCGGGGGGCGCCTATCGCGGCCGGCCCGCCGGAGGCCTCGGCGATATCGGGGTGTTTTCGTTCCATCCGCGCAAGTCGATCACCACCGGCGAAGGCGGCATGCTTACCACCAATGACGACCGCTACGCCGAGCGCGTCCGTATCAAGCGGAACCATGGCGCCTCGGTTTCGGAGGAGGAGCGGCACAGCGGGCCACGGCCCTACCTCTTGCCCGATTTCGCCGAACTCGGATTCAACTACCGCATGACGGATCTGCAGGGCGCGGTGGGTCTGGTGCAGCTCGCAAAGCTCGATACCTATATCGATGCCCGCTCCAAGGCGGCAGAATTCTACCGCCGCGAGTTGGCGGGGCTCGATTGGCTCCGCCTGCCGACGGCGCCTGCAAGCGACCGCCATGCATTGCAGGCGTTCGTGACTCGTGTGGATCCGGAAAAAGCGCCGCTGCCGCGTAACGAGATCATGGAGCGGTTGCAGGCGTGCGGCATCGCGACGCGCCCCGGCACTCACGCGGTTCACATGCTGAGCTACTACCGCGATCGTTTCGGCCTCAAGCCCGAGGATTTTCCCATAGCACGGGACTGCGATCATCAAACGATGGCGATTCCGCTGCACAATCGGATGAGCGCGGACGACTACGCCTATGTGGTGGACGCGCTACGCTTGCTATGATGCAAACTATGGCCACGGCTTCGCCTGAGCACTGGCTCGCCGAACTTCTCGGCCAGCCGATGCCGCGGGAAGGCGAAGAGATCACAGTTCTCGGTCACCGCCTCGTGATGCGCGACGGTATTCTTCGGTTAATTGGCGATGTGTCGGTTGCCCAATCGCAGACCGAAGAGGGCTTCGGTTATAAATGGACGAAGCGGGAAACCTATGACAGCCCCGTGGCGCTGGCTCGGGTGCGGGAGTGGTTAATCTCCCGCTATGGCGATGTCGCCGGTGCCCCCTGGTGGAACGAGCATGGCGCACGCCCGCTTCTCCTCGACGCGGGCTGTGGGAGCGCCATGTCGGCGCTGGAGCTGTTCGATGGCTTGTTCGGCCGCATGCGCTACGTGGGGACGGATATTTCCAGGGCCGTGGACGTGGCCCGCGCGCGCTTTGCCGAGCGTGGCGCAGAAGGCGCCTTTCTTCAGTCGGACCTCTTTGCGTTGCCCTTCAAGGCGGAAAGCTTCGATCTCATTTTCTCCGAAGGTGTTCTGCACCATACCGATTCGACCGAACAGGCGCTTTATGCGATGGCAAAGCTGCTCAGGCCGGGTGGCCGGATTCTCTTTTACGTTTATCGCCGCAAGGGTCCAATCCGCGAGTTCACCGATGACTACGTGCGCGATAAATTGCAGAAAATGACGCCCGATCAGGCGTGGGATGCGCTGATCCCGCTGACCAAACTCGGCATTATGCTGGGAGAGCTCGATCTCCAAGTCGATGTTCCCGAGGCAGTCGATCTTCTTGGCATCCCAGCAGGACCCGTCAATCTCCAGCGGCTGTTCTACTGGCATATATTCAAGGCATTCCATGCTCCCGAACTTTCGCTCGAAGAAACAAACTGCATTAATTTTGACTGGTACTTTCCGCGCAACGCGCACCGGCAATCGCTGGCCGAAATCCGCGAATGGTGCGCGTCGGCCGCGCTGATAATCGAGCGCGAAGCCGAAGAACCGGCGGGAGTCACGGTGATTGCCCGGAAAAGCGACAGACAAGCGTTCCCCCTGGCAGATAGCGGATCGTTGTAGCGTGTGCGGCATCGCTGGGCTGCTGAATCGAGATGGCGCCCCGGCTTCGCGCGAGCTGGTGGAGCGAATGACCGCCGTTTTGGCGTATCGCGGGCCGGACGGCGCAGGCATTTGGAGCGATGGTCCGATCGGATTTGGACACCGGCGGCTTGCGATCATCGATCTCTCGCCTGCGGCAGCACAGCCGATGGTAACATCGGATGGTCGATTTTCCATTACCTATAACGGCGAAGTTTATAATTTTGCCGAGCTCCGAGCCGAGCTTATCGCGCTTGGCCACCGGTTTACCTCGACTTCAGATACCGAGGTCGTCCTCAGCGCCATCGCCGAATGGGGCACGGACGCAATCCGACGTTTTAACGGCATGTTTGCGCTCGCGCTCTGGGATGGCAAAAATCGCGAGCTTCTTTTGGCGCGCGACCGCTATGGCATCAAGCCGCTTTATTACACTCAGGTCGGCGCGGCTTTCGTCTTCGGATCGGAGGTGAAGGCGATCCTGCAGCATCCGGCCTATCGTGTTGAAATCGACAAGGAAGCGCTCGTCGAATACTTCACCTTCCAGAATTTCTTTACCGATCGTACGCTCTTCAAGGGTATCAGTCTGATGCCTGCGGGCTGCTGGTTGAAGGTTCGTTTTGGGAACGGCCCTGCCCTTCGCGAGCGCTACTGGGATTTCGATTTCACCGAGCCTAAGGTCGCGCTCTCGGAAGCCGAATATGTCGAAGAGGTCGATCGGCTCATGCGCCAGGCGCTTTCGCGCCAACTGGTCGCCGACGTCGAAATCGGCAGCTACCTCAGCGGCGGGATGGATTCTGGCACCTTGACGGCGCTCGCCGCTCAGTCGTTGCCTTATATAAAATCCTTTACCGCGGGCTTCGACTTGAGCTCTGCTTCGGGCATGGAGCTTGGCTTCGATGAGCGGGCCGCGGCCGAGCGTATTTCCTACCTCTACAGGACTGAGCACTACGAAATTGTGCTCAAAGCCGGCGACATGGAACGCTGTCTGCCGCGTCTCGTATGGCATTTGGAAGAGCCGCGCGTCGGCCAGAGCTATCCGAACTTCTATATCTCTCAGCTCGCCAGCAAGTTCTGCAAAGTTGTGCTCGCGGGCACCGGCGGCGACGAAATCTTTGGTGGCTATCCGTGGCGTTACCTGCGTGCCGAAAGTGGACTCGAATTCGAACCGTTCATCGATCGCTACTATCAATTCTGGCAGCGTCTGATTCCCAACACCGAGATTTGGGAAGTCTTCCACCCGATAAAGGGCGAGGTCGGGCATGTCTGGACCCGGGACATCTTCCGCGATGTGTTTCCCGAAGCGCATCGAACGGTGGATGGCCCACTTGGCCATATCAATCAGTCGCTGTATTTCGAAGCAAAGACCTTCCTCAATGGCCTCCTCGTGGTCGAAGACAAGCTCAGCATGGCGCATGGCCTCGAGACGCGGGTTCCCTTTCTCGATAACGATCTTGTCGACTTCGCAATGCGGATCCCGCTTGCCATGAAGCTTGCCGATTTGACGGCCGGCGAGAGGCTAAACGAGAATGATCCGGGGCTGCTCAGCCGTCGCGACGAACTGCGCCGGCGGGATGGCAAGCAGGTCCTGCGCAAGGCGATGATGCGTTATATGCCTGAAGAGATCACCAACGGCATGAAGCAGGGCTTTTCCGGTCCTGACGCCAGTTGGTTCCGCGGCGGAAGTATCGACTTCGTCAAGCGCACTCTGATGTCTGCCGACGATGCCGAGATATTTGCCTTTCTTGATCGGGACGCGGTGCGGCGCTTGGTCAGCGAGCATCTCGAAGGTCGGCGCAATCGCCGGCTTCTGATCTGGTCGCTGCTCAGTGTCGAATATTGGTGCCGCACCTTCCTCCATGGGGCAGCGACAGGGCCGGCAAACTAACGTGTCACGGGCCATGCATCTGGTAGAGGCGGGCAGAGGGCAGCTCGAAGCGTGGGACGGTCGGGTGGAACGCTCTTGGAACGGCACCATCTTTCATCGCCGTGCCTTTCTTGCCTATCACGGCGACCGGTTTTCCGGGCGCGAGCGTTTTCTAATGGCGATGGATGGCAACGCGCCCGTCGCGCAGATTGCCTTGACGATTGACGATGCGCCTGGGCGTCTCGCAGCCAGATCGCCTTATGGCGGAAGCTACGGCGGGTTCGTGCTGCTTGAGCCGATGGGATTCGGAAAGTGCCGAGAGCTGGTGCAAGCGCTCCGCGACTTTCTGGTGGCTGAAAGCGTCGAAGAATTCACGCTGACGCCGCCGATCGCCTGCTGCTCGGCAGAGCCCTCAGATGTTATGGCCTTTTGCCTCATTACGGCGGGGTTTCATTCGGTGAACCGCGACCTGTCGAGCGTGGTTCGGCTTGGCGGCGAGGCGTCTATTGCCCGCATGGTTACGTCACGGGCGCGTAATATGGCGCGCAAAGCCGAGAACCGGGGTGTCACGATCCGGCGCGGGAATCTTTCGGATTTCTGGATAGTAATGGACAAGACCTTCGAGCGTCACAACGCCAAGCCCACGCATACGAAGGCGGAGTTCGAATACCTGATCGAATCCTTTCCAAGTCTCGTCTATGTCGATGTCGCTTACGACAAGTCGGGGGTACCGCTCGCAGGAATCGGCTATATGACCGCCAACCGGCAGGTCAACAGCTCTTTTTATTTCTGCCAGGATCCGGAGCGCCGCGACGAACAAGGTCTCAGTCTTCTTGTCCTCCGCGCCCTCGAAGAAAGTGAACAGGCGGGCTTCACCTGGTTTGACTTCGGGACCTCAACCATAAATATGCAGCCTCGCGATACCCTGTTTCGCTTCAAGGAAAGCTTTTCCAGAACAGCGGTGTTTCGTGAGACCTTCAGGTGGCAGCCAAGTTGAAAATTCCGGTGCTGCCGCTTCCCGCTTGGACGGAGCCGGGCGAGGCCGGCCTGCTCGCAACATCGAGCCGAGACCCTTTTGCCGGCGACGGCATGTCGAGCCAATTCTTCGGGCCGAGCGGCCGATGGCTCCTGGCCGCGACGCTAGCGTCGCTCGGCATTCGGCGCGAACAGGAAATCGCTATTCTGACAACGAGTCAGGAGGCCTATGTCTCTACCTGCGTCTCCGTGACAGCGTTCAACTTCGCGCGCATCAGTCGGATTGTGACCCCTGATACGGCTGTCGTTGTCCTAATCCACGAGTTTGGCTATGTGGCAGAAGATTTCGCCACCCGGATTGCGGCTTGGCAGGAAAATGGGCTAACCGTCATAGAAGATTGCGCGCACATTATGGGTATTACGGTTGGAGGCGCGCCCGTCGGCGGATGCGGAGATTTCGCCCTTTATTCGCTGCCGAAGCTCATTCCCATCGAGCGCGGAGGTCTGCTGAGGGCGCGTCGTGCGATCTCACTGTCGGCATTCTCGCTGGTCGAACAGGAGGCAACGACATTGGCCATGGCTGCCGCCAGTAAGTATTTACCGAAGATCGATTGGTTCAACCGTCGTCGCCGCGAGAACACAGCTCTGATCGAACGGCTTTTGTCTTCTCGCATGCGTCCTTTCAGGCCGTCCCTCCACGGCGTCCCGTGGCTCGTCGGGTTTCTTTCACCCGAACGCGCAGGCATTGTGGCAGAGTCGCCGGAAGTGGAATGGGGCGCGACTCTGCATACAGATTTGCTTTACGTTTCGACAAACCCGTTCGTGACCCCCGAGGTCTACGAGGACCTTTTGACAAGACCCTGTTTTTCATAACGGCCGCCATGACGAACGATCACCCGTTTACCCTTGCCCATTACCGGGTCCTACTCAAAAGCGCTCTGGCCGAAAACTATAGATTCAGCCTGTTCGATGAGGCGCCTCGGGGACGTGCCGTTTACCTGCGCCATGACGTTGACAATTCAATCGACGACGCGACGACCATCGCGGAGCTGGAGCGTGATCTTGGCATTCGGGCGAGCTATCTGTTTCTCCTGCGCTCGCGAAACTACAACCTGATTTGTGGCGATAGCATCGCGAAGGTACGCGCCATTGCTGGCATGGGTCATGCGGTCGGGCTCCATTTCACTCGCGAGCCTGGTGACGAGCCGGAGGGGCAGGTTGTAGCACTCGCGGATCGCATTAGCGCCGATGCCGGTTTGATGGCCAACGTAACGGGCCTAAAAATCCAGCTTTTCTCGTTCCACAATCCCGCAGGACGAAGCGAGTTTCAGGTCGAGGTCCCGGGCCTCATCAATGTCTACGCCGCAAGGTATTTTAAAGAGATGAAATACCTTTCGGAATCGAATTTCCGCTGGCGGGAGGGTTGCCCCTGCGAGCTGTTTCGCGCGGGGCGATATGAAGTTCTGCAGCTTTTGATTCATCCAATGAGCTATTGCGATGATCTTAAGACCGACCGTGACGCGCTGCTTTATTTTTTGTACCGCAAGCTTGTCGAGCTCCGCGAGGTCAATGGCACGCAGAATCTCTCCCTCCGCGAGCACCCAGTTGATCTCAAAGATATTGCGGACTACGTGAAAGCCCGCGCCGTGATGGTGCGCCAGTGAGCGACAACTTTTTCGTTGCCGAAGAGAGCGTGCGGCGGCTTGCGGATTACCGTCCCGATGCGAACGCCATAGACATCGTGAAGACGATGAATCTTGCGCTTGCACCCGCTGAACGCTACGAGCCAAGCGGAATCGCACGACCGAACATCTTCATTTTCGGCCTTCCGCGCTCGGGAACGACGCTTCTCTATCAATTGCTGTCATGCTGCCTTGATCTGGGCTATATTAATAACATCGCTGCGCGCTTCTGGCTGGCGCCCCGGACCGGGGTTGCGCTTGCCCGTGCCGTTCTCGGGGAGCGACGTGACGCCTCGTTCCGCTCCGATTACGGTAAGAGCGTCGATCCCGCGGGGCCGCACGAGTTCAGTTATTTTTGGCAAAAGTGGCTCGGCATTGAGACAGTCGAGGATATCCTCCGATTCGGCGAGTCGGGCGACGCAGTGGATTGGAGTGGCCTTAATCGCGTCATGGGGAGCTTGCAGGACTTCTTCGGAACGGGCATGGTTCACAAAACCAATTTCGTCGCGAATTTTACCCAGGGCTTTCTGCAGCATTTACCTTTGCCGCTCCTTGTTTACATCGAGCGGGACCCCATGGCGGTGGCACTCTCCATTCTTCGAGCTCGAAAGGCGTACTATGGCGATGCGGCGGCTTGGTGGGCGACCTATCCACCAACTTACCACGACATAAAGGGTTTACCGTTTGCGACGCAGATCGCGCGTCAAGTTTTTGATCTGCGGCGAACATATGCCGAAGTTATTGCGGCAGTAGATCCGGCGCTAGTCTTGCGCTTCTCGTACGAGGAGCTGTGCCGGCGGCCAGCCGACGTTCTGAACGCGATTCGCGCGAGGGTCGCCGAACGCCATGGGGTGGAAGTCGGCGCAATCAATATCTGGCCTGAAGCGTTTGACCGTCAGCGCAGCACGGACGCGCGGACGGCGGAGGAGGTCGCCGTTGCCGATGCCGCGAGCGCACTAGCGGTCGCCACGCCATGAAGGTTGCGATCCATCAGCCGAACTTCATGCCCTGGCTCGGGATATTTCATCGCTTGGCCATGGTTGATCGCTTCGTCGTGTTCGACCATGTGCAGGCAATGGGCGGGCGCAGCTGGTTGTCGCGTAACCGACTTCTGATCAACGGGCAGGCGCGTTGGTTTTCACTCCCGGTCCGGAAGTCAGGACGCCTGGGGCAGACCGTCCGCGAGGTCGAGATCAGCTACGAGGGTGACGTCGTGCGCAAGCATCTCCGAACCCTTGAACTCTCCTATGGCCGGTACCCTTACGCGGATCTGTTTCTCCAAATGATGCGCGGTCTCTACGGTGCGGAATACCGCCATATCGCTCAGTTCAACATGGCTTTCATCCAAGCCGTCTGTGCACATCTAAAAATTACGCCAGAATTTGTCCGGTCGAGCGACATGATCCTGGAGGATCCATCGATTGCGGTTCTGAAGGGCAACGACCTCGTGGTGGCGGTCTGCCAGGCCGCAGGTGCGACGGAGTACATCTCAGGTGAGGGTTGCCTCGATTTCATAAAACCCGAGGTGTTTGCCGAACAAGGAATCGAATTCTACTTCCAAAATTTTGAGCATCCCGCCTACTTTCAGCGGGGGGCCAAGACCTTTATCCCTTATCTCTCGGTGTTTGATGCGTTATGCAACCTCGGTTCCGCCGCGACCAGGGAGCTTATCGCCGTCCCGGCTCGCGAACGGCCGTTGCCAGAGAGCATGAGGACGGTTGAGAACGGTCGCTGAGTGGATCGAATATTGGGACCGAAAGGGCGGTATCTCCGACCCGATAGAGATGAACGGCTACTGCGTGGGGCACAGGGCGATATCAGCCGATGTCCATCGCCGCGTGGTGGTCGAGCCATATCTTGCGCGGCTCGAGCTTCAGTCACATCACCATGTGCTTGACATCGGCTGCGGTTCAGGCCTGATGCTGGAGGCATTGGTTGGGCGCGTCGAGCGCTGCGTGGGTGTCGAGCCGAGTCGCACTATGGCAGCGCGCTACAAAGGGAGGGCGGAGGTGTATGGCTGCGCGGCGCACGAATTGCCCTTCGCGGACGAGAGCTTTGACCGCATTCTGATGGCCAGCGTCGCGCATTATTTTCCCTCTACAAGCTATTTCGAAGCCGTCGTTGTCCGGGCGCTTCGTTTGTTGCGTCGCGGCGGTATTTTTCTCATCGGCGACGTTCCGCTGGGAAGGACAGCACCACAGTCGGCTTATCTTTTCTATGGACGTCGTTATCTCGTGAGGTTTTTCGATCGCCTCGGGCATCCCTTCTCGATCGCGGCACAGCCCGCGATCAAGCGGGCGATCAATCTTCGGTACGACATAATCGTCTATAAGGATTGAGTAAGTTGCTTCGTATTGATTTTGCCGCAAGGAGCGGAGCGTGACCTACGTGCTTGTCGCATTTTCTGCAGCGCTGATTGCGTTGCTGACGAGAGGGGTCGCGATCTACATTCACCGCAGTTTCTACCGGCAGGGGTTCGTGGGCGACGCGGCGATCCATTTCGCCATTATCCGGCAACTCAGGAAGAATGGCCGCTCGAAATACATAGATCAATACCTGATCAAAGCCGAGCCAATGTCCTACCCCACTGCTTTTCATCGTTACTGCGCTCTCTTTCCGCTGGCCTTGCTGCAGCGTCGGCCATACCTGCCAAATCTCTTGTTGTTTTGTTTGTCTGCGGCGCTATTTGCAGTCTATTTCCGATATGTGCAAATCGACCTTTTGCGTGAATCCGGTGTGGCTATGTTGGTGACCGCTATCGCATTTTTTTTTCTTCTGCCGGGAAATCACACGTTCTCGGGACCGAGTATTGCCTACATAATGCTCTCAGAGCGCTTTCTCGCGCGCGCCAGTACGGGCTTCTATTTCCTCGCCATAGCGATGTACTCAGTGTACGGCGATACTCCGTCCCTGGTTCTCGCGGTCATCAGCGGGGCGATTGCTCTCGCGGCGGCTCTCTTTGCCCGACAGGCGATCCTGTTCGTGACGCCGGTCTTTGCCTTGTTCCAGTGGAGCGGCGCCCCGCTTCTGGCCTTGGCCCTCTCCTTCGGATTGGCGGTCCTAGTGTCGCGGTCCTATCTCATCTTGAGCATGCGTCACACGATCGCTCAGTGGGTTTTGTATGCGACCCATACGAAAAAGAGTGCCGTGATCCGATCCCATCTTACGCGTTTCTCCAACCCAAGATACCTGTGGGAAGCACGGTTCAGGCCGAAGCGTTTCATCTGGCGGGCCATCCAAGACGAACCGGGAAAGACTTTGTTGCGCCTGCCCGAGGTTTGGATCGCCGCTGCGCTCGGTCTGCTCGAACTGCGGGGATTGGCCACGGGCAGTGCGGTGGCTGCGCCGATCGAGGCGCTTCTGCTCGTGATTGCCTCTGGCGCTGTGTGGTATCTCCTAACCGCGCTCGAACGCCTCAACCATCTCGGGGAATGCTACCGATATTTGGAATACCCACTTTACTTCGTATGTCCGGCACTGGTCGGCTTTGTCGCTGCGCCGGTCGCAGACGGGTCTCAATTCTGGATTTCTGTCGCGTTCATCTCTTTGCTCGCCCTCGGGGTGACCGGCCTATGGGTGACGCACGGCGTTATCGCGACATGGATAAAGTGGCCAGACCGCGATGTTCTCGGTGAATTCATGGCTGAAGCGAAACTGCCGGTCGGGGCTGTGGTTTTTCCGATTGGTTTGCAGGTTGCCTCCGATGTCTGCGCGCGCCGCGAGGACATAAAGTCCTTCTGGTATCAGCCGGGGCTCATATCCAAAGAGATTTTCCGCGACTTCATCGATGAGTGGCCATTTCTGAAGCGGGATCCCACCTGGATTTTCGAAACTTTCGGTGTGACCCACGCGATCTGTGACAAATCGGTGCTTCAGTTCCTACCGTGGCCCTGCCATCTGCCGGGTATGGAACAGGTCTGCGAAAACGACCGTTTTGTTGCCTTTGCACGGGTCGATGGGGCACGGCTGGCGGGGGGGGCCGCGCCGCCCGTTGTAACCCTGTTTCCGAAGCCAGTATCCGTCGCAAGCTGACCTAACGGCAATGCGTGTCTTCATGCTCTTCGAATTGCTTCCATGGCAGCCGTCCTAGTTACAGGCGCCGCGGGATTCATCGGCCAGCACCTGGTGGCGGCGCTCGCCGATCGCCACGACGTCTATGGGCTTGGCCGCGGCGCCCGACCCGAGGCGACCCCACCCGCCGTGCAATGGCTTCTTCATGATCTGACGGCGCCGGCCTTGCCCGGTGCGATGCCGTCCCGCGTGGACACCGTGGTACACTTGGCGCAATCGCAGCAGTATCGACGCTTTCCGGTAGCCGTCAGCGACGTGTTCGACGTCAACCTGCGCGCCACGATGCTCCTGCTCGATTGGGCACAGAGGACTGGCGCGCACCGCTTCGTGCTGCTGTCGACTGGCGGTGTTTCGGGAACAGGCGAGAGGCCCTTGCGCGAAGACCAGCCCTATGTTGGTGCCGGCCCGCTTGCGTTCTATTTCGCGACCAAATATTCCGCGGAGATCTTGGCGCATAGCTTTTCCAGCCTCCTATCGGACGTCATACTGCGACCCTTTTTTGTGTATGGACCAAACCAGAAGCCCAACATGCTGATGCCGCGCCTCATCGCCCGCATCACGCGCGGCGAGCCAGTATCTCTGCAGGGCGCAGAGGGTATTCATCTCAACCCCGTGCATGTTGACGATTGCGTCCGCGCCATCGAAGCGTCCTTCGCTCTCGATGGCAGTCATGTGATCAACGTCGCCGGGCCCGAGGTTTTGAGTTTGCGGAACATCGCTGAGACGATTGGTGGGGTTCTCGGGCGGCCTCCTGTCTTTGAGTATGACGAAAAGGCACGGCCGGGCCATATGGTGGCCGACATTTCGCGTATGCGAGCGGTGCTCGCGCCGCCAACGATTGCCTTCGCAGACGGTATCCGTGGCCTCTGCCGGCCCGTGGCCGGCAGGTGATGGATCGAGGATGCGCCGCCGCCAAGACCCGATACGGCCGCTCCGTGTCCTCCATTGCCCATGGAACGTCGCCGGCAATCCGGCCAGTTTGGCACGCGCCGAGCGGCAACTCGGGATTCAAAGCCATTGCGTTGAACTCAGCGAGAGCCGATTTAAATTTGCCGCCGACGAGACCCTTTTTGCGCCCAATATGGGAGGTATCCAAATGGAGCGGCGGAGGCTTGGCCTCCTCCGGCGCGCCATTCGTGACTTCGACATTGTGCATTTCAACTTCGGGCAGACGATCCTTCAGCCCCGTGTTTTTCCTGATCCCGCCGCCGATCCGACTTATGGCCAGTCGCGTCTTCTTAAGCGCACCTATTTCACTGCCGTCTGGATGGCGGACCTGCCGCTTCTGCGGGCGCTCGGCAAGGGCATCGCGATGACTTATCAAGGTGACGACGCGCGGCAGGGCGATTACTGCCGCTCGCACTTCGCTATCAATGCCGCGGATAAAGTCGAGCCCGGGTATTACAGTGAGGCAAGCGATTCATGGAAGCGGCGCTCGGTCGCCAAGGTCGCCCGATATGCAGACCGCATTTATGCGCTGAATCCCGATCTTCTGCACGTGCTTCCCGCTTCGGCCAAGTTCATGCCCTATGCCAGTGTCGATCCAAGGGAGTGGCAACCGGGCGAAGCCCCGACCAATGCTGTGCCCCACATCGTTCATGCCCCAACCCACAGGGGAGTGAAAGGGACGCCTGTTCTCCTGGCGGCTTTGGACGCCTTGCGTGCCGAGAACATCGGGTTCGAGTTCACGTTGATCGAGAACATGCCTCATGCGGAGGCACGGGCCGCTTATAGCAAGGCCGACATCCTGGTAGACCAGCTTCTGCTTGGGTGGTACGGCGGGCTTGCCGTCGAGTTCATGGCCCTGGCAAAGCCCGTCGTTTGCTATCTCCGCGAAGACGACCTCGGTTTTCTCCCGAAAGGGATGCGCGCCGACCTGCCTATTATCCAGGCGACGCCCGACAGCCTGCGAGATGTGCTGCGCGATCTCTTGACGACGCGGCGGGCCGAGCTTGCCGAAATCGGACGTCGAAGCCGGCGATATGTGGAAACGTGGCACGATCCGCTCGCCATATCGCGCGTGTTGGTGGGCGATTATAAGGCGATTTTGGGACGGGATACGGCGGCGTCATGACATGCAGCCGACGACGCCTTGCAATTCTCGCGGCGCACGCGGCTGAAGCCGATCCGCGCATCGGTTGGATCGCCGGGACGGCGAAGCGCGATTTTGACGTCTTGGTCCTCGGCATTGCGGGTGGCCGCCAGCCGGTGGGGCGGGCGCACGACCGTGATATCACGTTCGTCCACATGCCCCTCAGTCGCGGCCCTCTGATCCGGCTGCTCGGTTGCTATTTCGCCGCAGTGTGGCAGGCGCGCCGCCGCGGTGGCTTTCTCCGTCGTTTACCCGCCTGCGCGGCGCATATCCTGGTTGGTCTCTCTCTCGGTCTCATGCTCCGGCTCACTCGGGCACGGGTTGGAGAGGCTCCGGACCAGGTGTTGCCGGATGCCGCGAGCGGACGATCGGAAAAAGATGGCGCCGCGTTTTCGGCCGATTCGACGCAGAAGCTTTTTTCACGTCTGAAGCGGTGGCCGGAACGCCTGCCGATCGACCATCCTTTGCATCGGTTGGTGCGGTTCTTCTGGCTCAGCCGCCATCTCCTCCAGACCAATAGTACGCTGCTTGCGGCTTTGGACATCTACGCAGCTAACGAGAGTGCCGTAAAAGTCGTTCATGCGAATGATCTCGATACGCTTATCGCCGCACTGGCATATCGGCGAAGGTGGTCATGCCGCGTCGTCTTCGACGCGCACGAATTCTTTCCTTACAGTCATGCCGGCAGCGGCGCCGCGCACATCTGGTTTTTCCGCACGCTGGAGTGGTTTTTGCTGCCGATGGCAGATGCCGTCTGTACCATCAATCCTTTGATGGCGAAGGAAATCGGCTTCCATTACGGCTTGCCTAAGGTTGCCTCGGTATTGAATGCTGAATATTGGGCTGAGCCTGAATCGGCAGGGGCGGGTGCGGAGGCGGTAGGTTCGGTAAAGTTTCTCTATCTAGGTGGATTCGCGCCGGCGCGCGGCCTGGAAGAACTAGTCGACGCCTGGGCGGCGGCTCGCATTCCGAATGCTGTTTTGATTTTGCGCGGTCCGGACACTCCCCATCGGCAGGCCTTGCGCAACCGGGTTCGCCTCGCGGGTCTGGCCGCGGAGTCGATCACCTTCCCGCCAGCGGTTCCTGAGGCACATCTGATTGAGGCAGCGAGGGGGGCGGATATCGGCATCATTCCCTACAAGCCGGTAACGTTGAATTATCGCCTCTGCTGTCCGAACAAGCTTTCGCAATACCTGCACGCGGGGCTGATGATCGTCGCCAATAGGACGGATTACGTGGCGCAGGTTATCGAGGAAGAGGCGGTCGGACTCGTCTACGACTCGGCGGAGCCTCAGTCGCTCGCTGCCGCCCTTCGCAAGGCAGCGAGCGATAATGCCTTCCGCCATGCGTGTGGCGCCCGCGCGCGGAAATTGGGCTGCACACGATTTAATTGGCAAGCGCAAGAGGAGACGTTGCGAGGTCTCTATTGTTCGACCACGAAGGACGGGCCGTCCGCGGCCACCGACAAGGCCCTTGCGCAGGGGATCGGATAAACGCGGTGCGGGAAAACCTGGATATTCTTCTCCTTTGCGATATGGAGGCGCGTCTCGCTGCGACGGTTACGGAACATGTCGGCGCCCTCGTCTCGCAGTCCCGTCATCGCATCCGTCCGCTTCGCATGCTGGGGGACATCCCGGCTGCCATCGACCTGCCACGCTTCGATGGCGTCATCATCCATTATTCTCTTGTCGCTTGCCGGGATTCCCATTTCTCTCCGGACAGTCGACGTCGGCTCGCGGCCTTCTCCGGATTGAAGACGATGTTCATCCAGGACGAATATCGCCATGTAGACCAAACTGTTGCCGCGATGCAGGAAATGGGCGTCGACCTCCTCTTTACCTGCGTTCCGGAATCGGAGATTGAGATGGTCTATCCGGCGGCGAAGCTGCCCGGGATGACGAAGGTCAATGTTCTGACGGGCTATGTGCCGACCGACTTGTCGGCGCGGCAGGTGCCGGCTCTTATGGACCGGCCCATCGACGTGGGCTACAGAGCGCGCCAGGTACCGGCCTGGCTTGGCGAGCTCGGCCAGGAAAAGTGGCGCATCGGTCACCGGTTCCTCGCGGATGCGGAACGCTTCGGATTGCGGTGCGACATATCCTATCGCGAAGAGGACCGGCTTTATGGCGAGGACTGGAATCGCTTTCTTATGCGCTGCCGCGCGACCCTTGGCGCGGAAAGTGGCGCCAGCGTGTTCGACTTCTCCGGCGAAATCCAGCGTCGTGTTGATACTCACGTTCTGCGTGCGCCGCATACGCCATTCTCGGAATTGCAGCGGCTCTATTTCGCTAAGGAAGAAGGAAAAATTCGACTCAATCAAATATCGCCGCGCTGTTTTGAAGCCGCTGCGTTACGCACGCTGATGATTCTCTATGAGGGCGACTATTCGGGCATCCTGGTGCCCGGTCGGCATTATGTCCCGCTCAAGAAGGATCATTCCAATATTTCGGAGGTGGTTCGAGTCCTGCACGACGCGGTGGCCTCTCAAGCGATTGTCGACTGCGCCTACCAGGAAATCGCGCTCAATCCGGCCCATGGCTTTCCTGCATTCGTCGCGAACGTCGACGCGCAAATCTCCACGCGTTTCGCCGCGCCGATGGCGAAGTCCCGTCCGGCCTATGATTCGTCCACCTTCCGCCGGGCGTCGCGGCCCGGATTTGCGACGCGTTATCGTGTGCTAAAACGGGATGTGGTCGGGGCCCTCTATCGCCTCTTGTTTAGAAAGTTGTTGGCCTTTCTGCCGGAAGCACAGCGCGACGTGGCAAAGATTCGGATCAGGGCGGGACTTAAAGGATTTAAAGCGGTGGCTGCGCGCGTGTCATCACTCGGTCGCGGAACGGCTCGACCAACGAAATCCCGGCCTCAGAAGGGACGACACTAGATGTGCGGCATCGCCGGCGTCGTAAGCCTCTCCGGATCGCCCTTGGGGGACGTGAAGCGAGCGCTCGCCGCCATGAACACCCTGATCGCCCACCGCGGTCCGGATGGTTCCGGCGCATGGCTATCGCCGGACAGCAGCGTCGGCCTCGTCCACCGCCGTCTCAGCATCATCGACCTCAGTACCGATGCCGGCCAGCCAATGAAGGACGCGGCCGGCCGGGTCATCACCTATAACGGCGAAATCTATAACTATCGGGAACTCCGGGCCGAGCTCGGGGCGGGCTACCCGTTCCGGACCCATTCCGATACGGAATGCATCCTCGCCGCCTATGACCGCTTTGGCGATCGGGCGCTCGAACGCCTTCGCGGCATGTTTGCCTTCGCGCTCTGGGATGGACGCAAGCACCGGCTTTTCTGCGCCCGCGACCGGTTTGGCATCAAGCCCTTCTACTATGCGATCCTCGGAGATCGGTTTCTCTTTGCGTCCGAGATCAAGGCACTCATCCCTTTCCTGCCTGAGGTGGAAACGGATACCGGCGCGCTCGCCGAATACCTCACCTTCCAATACACGCTCGGTGAACACACGATGTTCAAGGGCGTGAAACAGCTTCTTCCTGGCCACGCGCTCAGCGTTGAAAATGGCTCGGTCCGGGTCTGGCGCTATTGGGACGTCCATTACGACATCGACTACGGAAGGAAGGCCGAGGACGTCGTCGTCCGTTTGCGCGAACTTGTCGATGATTCGATCTCCCTTCATCTGCGAAGCGACGTGCCGGTCGGCGCCTATTTGAGCGGCGGCGTCGATTCGAGCCTTGTCAGCGTCCTCGCAGCGGAGCAGGAAAGCGGCGCCCGCAAAGCCTTCCACGGTAAGTTCACCGACTTTCCCGGCTACGACGAAAGCCGGTTCGCCCGAATCGCCGCCGAGGCGGGACAGAACGAGTTGCATGAGGTCACCATCACCGCCGACGATTTCCGGAATACTGCGGCCAAGGTCATCTATCACCTCGATCATCCTGTCGCCGGACCTGGCGCCTTCCCGCAATACATGGTTTCCGGGCTCGCCGCGCGGCATGTGAAGGTGGTGCTCGGCGGGCAAGGTGGTGACGAGATCTTCGGTGGTTATGCCCGCTATCTGATCGCCTATTTCGAGCAGTGCATCAATGCCGCGATCGACGGCAGTTATCGCAACGGAAATTTCGTCGTCACCGCGGAATCGATCATTTCCAATCTCACTGTGCTGCAGGAATACAAGCCGTTGATCCGCCAGTTCTGGAGCCACGGCCTGTTCGGTCCGATGGACCAGCGCTATTTCCGCCTGATCGACCGCTCGGCCGACATGGTGGACGAGGTCGATTGGTCGGCGCTCGACCGCAAGCGGGTCTTCGCCACTTTCCAGACGATCTTCAACAGCGAACGGAACGTGCGTAAAGAGG
>JBJKQX010000214.1:0-7608 GCA_046704965.1 Binataceae bacterium (SeqCode) | reverse complement strand
CCGCGCGGCGCCATACTGCCGTGTTCCCCGCCGAAATCGGGCACGTCGCCGTAAATGCCGACGCGGTTCAAGTCTTCCAACCCAAGGCCGCGTTCATCGCGAGGCTTGGCCCGCACGCCCCATCCGGCCGGGTTCGAGTTCATCCAACTCAGGTCGACCTTTCCGCTCCTGACCTCACTCATGTGGTCGAGAGTCTTCTCGACTAGCGGACTGTAATGCTGCATTGACAGATATCCCCAAGTAGTAATCGCAATCATTCGACAGCATTGAGCGTGCCATCGCGGGGGCACGACAGGCAGTCCGCGGCTGTCCGTGCGGCCAGAAGGATAAAGACGGACTCCTAACAAAAGCGAGGCAAACTAATACCTTGGCGCCAAAGGATTCATCCGAGTCCTTTGGATACATCTACGGGGTGTGCTTTTTTCGTGCGGCGAATGAAAGTTGACTAAAGCAAGGGGCTTGCCGACCCCGTTCGACTCGTGCTTGCTACTTTACGCCTCGCGCAGCACCTTGCTTCACGCAGTGCTTTGCTTCAAATGGAAGATTTGCCGGATAATTTCTCTATGCATGATTGCGACGCCCGAAGTTGATGTTGTCCGGTTGGTGACGTTGAAGCTCTGATGAAGATTCGATTTGTCAATCCGCTTTTGAGGCGTGGTGCTTCCGAAACGCAGTATGACGCGGTGTGGGGAGAGGTGGTGGTCTCATCCGACCATTAGTGAAATTCCTGGTTTTCTCTCTTGTGACGATTCTGCTGACGGCCGCGCTTGCCACGGTAAGTGCGGCGCAGGATAACGCGGAGCTACCGGCGCTCAGTCGCGCGGTAGTCGGCGGCGATCACGACTACGTGATAAGGCGCGGCGATATGCTTCTCGCCATTGGTGCGGACTTCGGCGTGGACGCCCGCACGATCGCCGAAATGAATCATATCGGGCTGAATTCGATTATCTATCCCGGGCAAAAGCTTCGTATCGACAACCGCCATATCGTGCCGCTCGAACTGCACGAGGGAATCGTCATCAATGTTCCGCAGCGGATGCTTTTCCTCTTCAAAGATGGCCGCTTGATCGGCCACTACCCGGTCGCGGTCGGACGTCCATCGTGGCGCACGCCATGCGGGCGTTTCTCGGTTCAGGAAAAGCGCAAGAATCCCGTGTGGAGGGTCCCTAAATCAATACAGGAAGAGATGCGTCGAGAGGGGCAGATCATTCGCCAGCGCGTGCCACCGGGACCCGATAATCCACTCGGCGAGTATTGGCTCGGGCTCAGTATCAATGGCTACGGAATCCACGGGACCAACGCTCCGGAAAGCATCTATACGTTCGGCACGCACGGATGCGTCCGGTTGCATCCGGACGATGCCAAACAGGTCTTTGAGAACGTGAAGGTTGGCGAGCCGGGCGAGATCATTTACCAGCCATACCTGCTTGCCAGGCTGAGCAACGGGCGCGTCTTTGCCGAGGTCGATCCGGATATCTATCGAAAGCGCGGTTCGGCGATTCTGACGCTCAGGCGTATAGCCGGTTCCCATCATATCGAGAATCTGATTAACTGGCCCCTCACCGCGGAGATAGCTCGACGCGCCCAAAGTATCGCGCGAGATGTGACGGCGGTAGAAGATCCTTCCGGAGGCGGAGCGCGATGAGTAACGGCGCACCCGACCAGATTTCGCTGCCGCAGACGATAAGCCGGCGGCGATTCTTCAGGACAGCTTTAGCGGCGGCAGTGCCGGTACTGGTTCCAGGCGTGGCGATGGCTGCCTTGAAACTTCCTGAAGCAAGGCCAAGAAAGCTCGCTTTCTACAATCTGCACACCGGTGAGAGTCTGAAGACCACCTACTTCGAAGACGGGCAATACGTTCCGGGCGCGCTTCACGAGGTAAATTACATCCTGCGCGACTTCCGCACCGACCAGGTCAAGGCGATCGACCCGCGACTGCTCGACCTCCTCGTGGCGATCCATCGCAAGCTCGACACCTCCGAGCCGTTTGACGTGATTTCGGGATATCGCTCGCCCAAAACCAACGCGTGGCTGCACGCGCACAGCGAGGGCGTCGCGGTTCACAGTCTTCATATCGATGGCAAGGCGATCGACATCCGGGTGCCGGGGCGGGCGCTTGTGGCGCTGCGCCATGTGGCGATGTCGCTTCGCAGCGGCGGCGTCGGTTACTACCCGCGCTCAGACTTCGTCCACGTCGACACGGGGCGCGTTCGGCACTGGTAAGACCCCGCGCGTGAAGTTTCAGTCAAGTTTCGGCGCTTGCGCGAGCTGTGGTCGGGGGGACCGAGCAGGCATGACGTCGAGCGCGTCGCGATGCTTAATCCCTATTTGATGAAGCGCGAGGGCGCCAGCAGCGCCTGATCGAAACGATCGGTTCGTCCCTCCACGATAAGGTCGGCCGCGATTGACCCGACCGCGGGGCTGGTCTCGATACCGCATCCGCCCTGACCGGCCAGCCAGAAAAATCCGCGCAGGGCAGGATCTTCGCCGACCACCGCTACTCCGTCGGGTGCAAACGTCCGCAAACCCGCCCATTTTCGACCGAGCGAGCGCGGCATCAATCGTGGTGCCAAGTGGCTCAGCCGGTCGAGCGCCTGCGCCACGACCATATCGTCAGGATAGGCGTCGCACGGTTCGGACGGCTCCTCGTCCATCGCGCTCATCAACATCGCCCCGGCCTCGGGCCTGAAATAAACCTGGTCGGCTTCGCTGATTACGAACGGCCACTCGGTGACGTCCACGCCGTCGGGCGGCTGGAACGTGACGATCGTGCGTCTCAACGGCTGAAGCCTGATCGGCGAGGCTCCGGCAAGTGCCGATACACGTCCCGCCCATGCGCCGGCTGAATTCACGATCCATCGTGCGCGAATTTCCTCGCCGCTGGTTTTGACAGCTACCGCGCGTCCGTTTTCAACGCGGATTGCCTCCACTTCCGCGCCGAATCGAAGCGTCGCGCCACGGCTTCTCGCCTGCTTCAGATAGCTCGAGAGCAGTTCGTGAACGTCGATTCGACCGTCGTCCGGAAGAAACAGCGCGCCGTCGAAGTGCTCGGATGAAAGCTCGGGAACGCGGTCCAGTACCGCGGATTGCGACAATACTTCGAATCGCACTCCCGCTCGCTCAAGGTTGGAGACGGAGCTTGTCACAGCCTGCGGCATCGGCGTGCGGAAAAGCACGGCCACGCCCGAGCGCTTGAGCAAAGGATTCTCACAGAAGCCGTCGGGAGGATTGCCGAGGAATTTTCCGCCCAGAATCTTGAGCCGCTGAACAGTCGGAATTGGGTCGAACTCGACCAGCGAGGCTGCGCTGCGCCCGGTGGAATGGCGTGCGAGTTCGTTTTCCCTCTCGAGCAAGAGGATATCGGTCACGCCGCGCTGAACCAGGAAGTACGCCAGCGACACGCCAGCGATTCCAGCGCCGACGATGACAACTTCGAAGCTGTTTCGATCGCTCATGCTTCAGCCTATATCACCAGTTGCGTCTCAAAATGATATATATGCGCATCCGGTGCGTACGCCGATACGTACGAACGACCGGAAGTACAAGGAGGGCTCACATGGAAGGATGGAAACGCGGTGGTGCGCTTCTGGGAAGATTCATGTTGTCCTTGATTTTCCTGATCGCAGGATCTGAAAAATTCGCCAACATGGTGCGAACTCAGCACTACATGGCCGCGATGGGTATGCCGCACAGTATCGTTCCGCCCCTCGCTTATATTGCGGCCGTTATCGAGGTGACGTGCGGGCTGGCCGTGCTGCTCGGCTTCCAGGCACGTGTTGCAGCCATCATCCTGTTCCTGTTTCTCATCCCGGTCACGATCATTTTCCATCTGATTCCTCATGAAATGGTTCAGGTATGGAAGAACGTCGCGATGATGGGCGGTCTTCTGATGGTCGCGGTTCACGGCCCGGGCGGCCTGAGTCTGGACCGGCGCCAAGCCTAGCGGACGAGGGGCGGCTGAGAAATTAAAAGGCGCACGGACCCTATGGCACAGATAGAGGCCCGCGCGCCTTGGTTCCGGGCAGGATGGCTAGCCGTTGGCTTCCTGTGAAAGCGCCGCCTTGACCATCGGTTCGAGTTCGCCGGTTTCGTGAAGCTCGCGCACGATGTCGCATCCGCCAACGAACTTGCCGTTGATGTAGACCTGCGGGATAGTCGGCCAGTTGCTGTAATGCTTGATCGCCTCGCGCACTTCTTCATCGGCGAGCACGTCGACCGTTTCAAAAGGTACGCCGAGTTGGTCGAAAACCTCGACGGTCGCCGCCGAGAATCCACACATCGGGAAATTCCGGTTTCCCTTCATGAAGATTAGAATTTTGTTGCCCGCGATCGCAGACTGAATCCGTTCAATGGCGTCCGCCATCGTTTTACCTCCGGTTCTCGTATTGCGCGGGAGTGAGCGTCTTGAGCGCCAACGCGTGCACCCGCGCCCGCATCGCGTCTCCCAGCGCATTGTAGACCGCCTGATGGCGCTCGACGAGTCCCTTGCCGTCGAAGGTTTCGCTGATTACCAGCGCTTCGAAATGGTCACCACCCCCGGTCATGTCACGCACCTCAACATGCGCACCGGGTATTCCCTTGGCAATAAGCTGTTCGATCTCTTTCGGGTCCATCGCAGCGTATCTTAACCTTCGTTATACGGAATAATCCATGCCGGCCGCGGGAGCCACAACAGGGCCCTCAGTGCGCATAGTCGATAGTTACCCATTTGCCGTGCTTGGCACTTTTCGGTTGGGCCTCAGGAACCGATTTGCCCGAGCGCTTCAGCAATTCCTCGACCGCCTTCACCAGATCGCCGGTCGGGCCCTCGCCACGTATCCGATTGATCACTTCGCCGTTGGGCGCAACAAAAAGAGTGGTCGGAAGGGCTACGACGTCGAACTGTTCGAGGACGTTCTCGTCCGCGAGCAGCACCGGGTAGTTCATCGAGAACTCCTTGACGAACGGCACCACAGCTTTCCTGCCTTCGCCCTGCACGGTGTCGCACGCTACGCCGACTATCACAAGACCGGTCGACTTGTGGTACTTGGAGTACAACTTCTCGAGCTCGGGAATTTCCTCACGACACGGCGGACACCACGTGGCCCAGAAGTCCACGACCACAGGATGCCCGCGCCATTGGCTAAGCTTGATCGTCTTTCCGGCGAGGTCTTTGAGCGTAAAGTCGATAGGTTTGGAAGGCGCGGCGTCAGGAGGGTTGCCTCCCGCGAGCGCTTGCAGCTCCTGTTTGAACGAGAGCATGTTGGCGCCCGCCAGCGACGTTGTCATAAGTATGGCAGCCGCCACGGATGCAATCGCGAAACGGATTCCGAATCTTCGCATAAACAAGTCCCCATATTGCCCGATGAAGGTTGGTGATTTTACGCCGACACCGGCTCATATCGTCGCAGAGGGTCCGTTTCCTCGACAGCCCGGCGGGCACGGCGCCCCTGTCATGAATCAATTATATGATACTCTTCGCCCGCATTTGCGCGACACGTGATTCGTCGTATCCCAGCAGGCCGCGGAGCACGTCGTCGGTATGCTCGCCGAGTTTCGGTGAGCGCGTTTCCGGCACTGCCTGGGAACCCGGGTTCTTTAGCGGCGAGCCGGGCACCATGAAGCCATCGAACGTCGGATGGTCGGCGCGAAGGATCATCGCACGCTCGACCAGATGCGGATTTCGGGCCACTTCCTCGACGTTCGCGATTGGCGCCCATGGAACCGCCGCGGCTCCGAGTCGTTCAAGCCAGTAATCGCGCGGTTGGGTTGCAAAATGCCGGGCAAGAATCGACTCGAGTTCGCCGTGATTCGCGGTGCGATCGGCATTAACTCGAAAGCGCGGGTCATCCTTCAGTTCAGGAAGTCCGATCGCGTCACACATCCGCTGCCAGATTGATTCGTTGCCCGCCCCGGCCACGAAGTATCCGTCGGCACCGTGGAACTGTTGAAACGGCGTGATCGACGGATGACGAGTCCCAAGTGGGCCCGGAATCCTGCCCGTGACGGAAAACCGCGCAAGCGCATCCTCCAGCATCGCCACCTGACAGTCGAGCATCGCAATATCAACGTGCTGACCCTTGCCCGTGCGTTCGCGCAAGCGAAGCGCGCTCATGATTCCGACCACCGCATAGAGCGCGGCACACAGATCGCCCATCGAGACGCCGCATCGGAGCGGTTCGCCTCCGGGCTCCCCTGTTATACTCATGGTGCCGCCCAGAGCCTGCGCGACGATGTCATAGGCGGGCATCGAGGCCATCGGACCGGTCTGCCCAAACCCCGAAATGGAGCACAGAATGATTCCCGGATTGACCCGCTCCAGACTTGCGTAGCCCAGACCGAAACGGTCCATCGTGCCGGGCGAGAAATTCTCAACCACGACATCAGATTTGGCGGCGAGGTCGAGCACTATCGCCGCGCCCTGCTCGGTTCGCAGGTCGGCGGTTACGCTCTTTTTGCCGCGATTCACGCTGTAGAAATATCCCGAGTCGCCTCCGGGCATGATTGGCGCGTATCCGCGCGAATCGTCGCCGCGCCCCGGCGCTTCAATCTTGATAACTTCGGCTCCGAGGTCGGCCAGATTCATGGTGCAGAAAGGACCGGCCAGCACCCGTGTCAGGTCAATTACGCGGATTCCGGCGAGCGGCTTTTGGTCGATCATCGCGGTGTTTTTCTCCTGCTCGGATACGGCCTGGTCGGCCGCAAAATTCGAAGTATGACTTTAATATTTGGCCGACCCGTTCGCGAACGCCGGAGCAATCGCCAAACCGCGCGGATGACGTGCCGGGCGGACGGCGCCGCGTTAACGGCGGCGCATCCTGGCCTCGCGCTCCTGCCGGGCACGCATCGCCTCGGCCGGTGTCATGATAAGACGCGGCTCGGCCTGCTCGCGCTCAGTGTCTTCGGCGACGAGCGTCGCGAGTTCCTTGCGAATCAGGGCGCCGAAGAACGGGACCTGTTTGAGGTCGGCGTTGTCACGAATTCTCGAAGCGGCCGCGGCTGCCCATATCGCGGCCTGTCGTCGCCCGTCTCTGAGCATGTAATGGGCAGCGTCCTCAAGATGCCGCCGAACACGCTGGGCGCGCTCGCCGGTCAGGAGTTCGGAGGCTGCGCGCTCCAGGACCGCGAGCATCCGCTGCTCCTGCGAGGCGCGGCTCACGACGAGTACGCTTTCCCGCGCCCGGCTCATCTCCTCGATATACGGCGTCAGTTCTTCGGGCGGGAATCGCAATGCTGCTATTTCGGGCTCATTCAACAGGTCTGTCGACGGCTCGGTATCAAGTTCCGAGGCGAGTTCCGCATAGACCGGATGCGTGAACTCCGCGGTTGGCGACATCGCGGTCATCTCAGCCCGCACGGCGAAGAACTCGCCCACCCGGCTGCGTCGCGACTCCGGAGTATTGCGGTAGGCCTCGCACAGGATGAAGTCGGCCAGGCGTGGGTCCGCCTCGACGAATTTCGATTCCGAGCGGGCCTCCATTTCCTTGCGCTCATCCCGAAGTTCGCGACGAGAGAGCCGGTCGGTTCTCACGCCGAGTAGTCCCATGGTTTCCGATACCAGGCCCCACATCCGGATAACGCCGCCGCTCGGGCGCGACTTCAGGAGCCAGACAATCCGGGTCCCCTCGG
>JBJKQX010000213.1:0-5239 GCA_046704965.1 Binataceae bacterium (SeqCode) | reverse complement strand
GATCAGCGCCTTGATCTCCTCGTCCGTCATAGTTTTCCGGGCTCCTGGAGAAGACGATCAATTGCCGCAAGGAAAATCGCGCCTCGATGACCGTCGCTCGCCCGATGATCGGCAGACAGTGTCGCATTGATCACGGGCTTCGCTCCGATCATTCCGTCGGCAGCCCAGTGACGTTCGATTACCCTGCCGAATCCCACGAGCGCAACCTGAGGCGGATAGATAATTCCGAAAACCGTTTCGACTCCTTCCTCGCCCAGGTTGGTCACGGTTATGGTCGCGTCCGCGATTTCCGAACTACGCAATACGCCCGCACGCGCGCGCTTCACCAGATCGCGCAGAGCCGCCATGATTTCGTCGAGACTCTTTTTGTCAAGGTCATGAATAGCAGGTGCGATAAGCCCTCCCTGGCGCAGTGAGATCGCAACGCCCACATGCACGTCGCCGGCGGGCTTGAATGCACCGTCCACGCAGAACCCGTTCATCTCGGGCACTTCGTGAACCGCCATAGCCACCGCCTTCATAAGAAGCACCGAGTAGAGGATCCGCGTAGTCACGGGTCGTGTGAGATTTTCCGCCCGTAGCCAGTCCATCGCACGGCTCATATCGATATGCGTAGCGAGATAATAATGGGGAATCTCGCGCTTCGATCGTCCCATCGCCGCAGCGATCACCTTGCGCATCGCGGCCTGACGCTCCGCCGGTGCCACCGCGGGTTTGGGACGCGCAACAGCTTTCGGTGGCGTCACGGCCGGAGTAACCACCGCTGATGGCGGCACAGGCGCCGCGGCGGACGGAGGTACTGGTGCGGAAGGACGCTCGCGCCCGGCGGCTTTGGCGGCGCGCTCGACATCGGCTTTGGTGATGGCGCCATCGAGCCCGGTTCCTTCCACTGTCGAGGCATCCACGCCTAGTTCAAGAGCGACTCGCATCGCGAGCGGAGAGATGCGAAGGCGCGGATGCTCGCCGGCAGGCCGCCGCGGCATCGCGGGACGCTCCACCGCCGCGGGAGTCGGTCTCGGAGCGGGAGGCACGGGCGCCGTGGGCGCTTCGACTGGCGAAGGCGCCGCTGGCGCTTCAGCCGGCGCAGGTGCAGCGGCAGGCTTTGGCGCGGATGGCGCGGCGGCGACCTCACCGTCACTCTGGATGATGGCCAACACGGCACCAACGGGCACCTTTTCGCCCTCGGGGACAACGATGCTCTGGACGACACCGGTCTGGAAGATTTCGACTTCGATGGTCGCTTTCTCGGTGTCGACCACGGCCACGATGTCGCCACGCTTGACGGCGTCGCCCGGCTTCACGCGCCACTCGATAACGGTGCCCGCTTCCATGTCGGCACCGAGCGCAGGCATGCAAAATTCAGCCACGTTTCCCCATCATCCGCTGCGCTGTCTCTACCACGGTCGAGACCTGCGGCAGCGCCGCTTCTTCAAGGTGCTTCGCATAGGGGATAGGTGCCTCGGCACTGCATACGCGCGCCACGGGGGCATCAAGCTCGTAAAATGCGTCCTCCATGATGCGTGCGCTGATCTCGGCCGAGATGCTGCCGCTGCGCCATCCCTCGTCGACGATAACCGCCCGATGAGTTCGCGTGACCGATTCCACGATCGCCGCGGTATCGAGCGGACGAAGCGTGCGAAGGTCGACCACCCCCGCGTCGATTCCGGCTTTACTCAGTTCGTCGGCAGCTTGCAGCGCCTTCCCGAGGGTGCCGCCGTAGGTGATAAGGCTCACGTCCGTCCCCGGACGCCGAATCGTGGCACGCTCGATATCCACGGCTCCGGCATCGGCAGCCATCTCGCCTTCCATGTTGTAGAGCGCGCCGTGTTCGAAGATCAGCACCGGGTCGGGATCCTCGAGCGCCGTCCACAACATACCGCGCGCGTCCTCAATCGTGGCAGGAGTGACAATCTTGAGGCCGGGGATGTGGGCGTACCATCCTTCGAGACTGTGCGAATGTTGCGCGGCAAGTTGGCGGCCCGCGCCCGTGGTCATGCGGATCACGAGCGGAACGTTGAACTGCCCGCCCGACATGTGAAGTATCGTCGCCGCGTTGTTCACTATCTGGTCAAGCGCGAGCAGGCTGAAATTGACCGTCATGATCTCCACGATGGGCCGCATTCCACCCATCGCGGCACCGATTCCGGCTCCGACGAAGGCTGACTCGGAAAGCGGAGTGTCGCGGATGCGCTCGGGACCGAATTCTTCGAGCAGTCCCTTGCTTACCGCGTAGCATCCGCCGTAGCGGCCAACATCCTCGCCCATCAGAAATACGCGAGGGTCGCGCTGGAGCGCTTCGCGAATAGCCTGTCGCATCGCCTCGCGATAAGTGACGCGAACGGTATCCGTCTGGCGTGTCGTGCCTGTCGCGCGTGTCATGCAGGCTTCCTCTCGGAGTAAACGAACCTGAGCAGTTCCTCCTTCGGCTCCCATGTGCCGGCCTCGGCAAACTCGACGGCCTGGTCGATCTCCGCGGATGCCTCGTCTTCTATCCGCTTGAGATGGTCATCGTTCATCAGGCCCTGTTCCCTGAGCCGGGTCTGGAAGTTCGCGATAGGGTCTCGCCTCTTCCACTCTTCAATCTCCTGCTTTTCGCGATACAACTGCGGATCGAACATCGAATGCGCGCGGAAGCGGTAGGTGCGAAATTCCACGAAGCAGGGTCCGTCGCCCGAGCGAACCGCCAGAACCGCTCTGCGCGCGGCCTCTTCGCACGCCACGACGTCCATCCCGTCGACCGGCCACGCGGGCATCTCGTAGCTCGAGGCCTTGAGGCACAGGTCGATTTCCGATTCGGAGCGTTTGAGCGCGGTGCCCATCGCGTACAGGTTGTTCTCGCAGAAAAAGACGACAGGCAGTCGCCACAGCGCCGCGAGATTCATCGTTTCGTGGAACTCGCCCTCGGCCACGGCTCCCTCGCCGAAGAAGCATGCGGTCACCCGCGGGCGATTCTCCAGCTTGTCGGCCAACGCCAGACCGATCGCGATCGGCAGTCCGCCGCCCACGATCGCGTTTCCGCCGTAAAAACGTGTCGGCGCGTGAAACAGATGCATCGAGCCGCCGTGTCCCCGGCTGCATCCTTCCTGTTTGCCGTACATCTCGGCCACGATCGATTTGGCCGGAACTCCGCGGATCAAGGCGTGGCCGTGCTCGCGGTAAGTCGCGACTATCGCGTCATCAGCCTCCAGCGTCTGCATCGCGCCGACCGCGACCGCCTCCTCTCCCACGTAAAGATGCAAAAAGCCTCGAATCTTACCGGCGCTGTAAAGTTCCGCGCACTTCTCTTCGAGCCGCCGGATACGGGTCATTTCGCGCAGCAGGTGCAAACAATGCTCGCGCTCCAGAGGCGGGTTCGTGACGTCAGTCTGCACGCCCATCAGTCGGCCTCCAGCGTCGAAATATCACCCTCGGGGAGTCCCAGCACGCGCGCCTTGAGCAGCCGACGCATGATTTTTCCACTGCGTGTTTTGGGCACGCTCGCGAGAAAATCAATTTCCTTCGGCGCCACTGCGGCTCCCAGGCGTTTGCGTGCGAAGCCGAGCAGTTCGCTGCGCAGTTCCTCGCTTTGGGAATACGCGGGCTTGAGCGAGACGAATGCCTTTACGACCTCGCCAGCGGTCGGGTCAGGTTTACCGATGACGCCGACCTCGGCGACCGCCGGATGTTCCATCAGGGCGCTTTCAACCTCGAACGGACCGATCAGATGTCCGGAAGATTTGATGACGTCATCGGCACGGCCGACGAACCAGAAGTACCCGTCATTATCGCGCATGGCGAGATCGTTGGTCAGGTACCATCCGCCCACGAAGCATTTGCGATAGCGCTCCTCTTCGTGCAGGTAGCCGCGAAACATCGACGGCCATCCCGGGCGCAGCGCCAGTTCGCCCTCGACACCGGCTTCGGTCACGATATCGACGCCGCCGTCCTTGCGGCGATGAACGATCCCCGCCTCGATTCCCGGCAGCGGACGGCCCATCGAGCCCGGACGAATATCCATCGCCGCGTAGTTGGCGATCATGATTCCACCGGTTTCGGTCTGCCACCAGTTGTCATGGATCGGCAGTCCGAATGCGTCCTGACCCCATACCACCGCCTCCGGATTGAGCGGCTCGCCGACACTGGAGATGAAGCGGAGATGGCGCAGGTCGTACTTGCGTATTACCTCGGTACCGACCTTCATCATCATGCGCACAGCAGTCGGCGCCGTGTACCATACGGTGACTTTGTGGTCCTGAAGAATTCGGTACCAGCGCTCGGCGTCGAATTCCGCTTCGTCGATGATGCTGGTGATACCGTGAGTCAGCGGCGCGATGATTCCGTAGGAAGTGCCCGTAACCCAGCCCGGATCGGCCGTACACCAGAATATGTCATCGGGATGCAAGTCGAGGGCAAAGTATCCAGTCATGTGATGGGCGACGACCGCCTCATGCACGTGCATCGCGCCCTTCGGCTTACCGGTGGTACCGCTGGTGAAGTGCAGCAGAGCGAGGTCTTCAGGGTCGGTCGGCCCAATCTCGAAGCGGTCATCCGCCTGCTCCATCAATTGACGGAAGTCGCGAGCACCGGGGATCGCTCGTATCTCCTCGGGCGTCCCTATCAACAAAATGTGCTTCAGAGCCGGAAGGGAATCGCGCAGGGATGCGACCTTGCGTTTGTAGAGCGCGACCGTGGTGACCAGAACTCGTCCATCGCCGATACTGATCCGTTGCTGAATCGGTTCGGGACCAAAGGCCGAGAACAGCGGGCAAAAGACGTTGCCGTTCTTCAGCGTGCCGATAGCGCTGATGTAGAGTTCGGGGATACGGCCGGCCAACAGGAACACCCGCTCGCCCTTTTCAATCCCGAGGCTCCGGAGCACATTGGCGAACCGATTGGTCAGCGAAGCCAATTCGGCGTAGGTGAAGTCCCGCGTCTCTCCGCGCTTGCCCAGCCATCTCAAGGCCAGGTGGTTACGTCGCGGCCCGGCGGCATGCCGATCGACTGCCTCGTGCGCGATATTGAGGCCCCGACCACCCGGCAGGCCGTCCAGTTCGCGGCGCGCCGCCTGCCACGAGAACGTGGTCCGCGCTCGGTCATAGTCGAGCAGGTTGGGAGTCACGACCCAGCCCTGCCGAGGCTTGCTGATCGTTTTCCGCACCATCCCGAATTCAGTTCAAGCGAGGAACGTGCCATCCGCTCAAAGCACAATTATGAGCTGTTAAGTGAAAATTGTTGCCGGTCTTTGCGCCCGGTCGCATCA
>JBJKQX010000212.1:0-3249 GCA_046704965.1 Binataceae bacterium (SeqCode) | reverse complement strand
GGATCGATCTGCGCAAGGGGCCGCTGGTGGTCGAAGTGCCGCCCAAAGTGCTCGGCCTGTCAGATGACATCTGATACCACTGGACCGGTGACGTCGGCTTCACCGGACCGGACCGCGGCAAGGGTGGAAAATACCTGTTTCTTCCCCCGGCTACAAAGGCGAGGTGCCCAAGGGCTATTTCATGATGCGACCGGGCAGCTTCATAACCTGGGTGGTCTGGCGCAGCTTCCTGGAAAACGGCAATCCGGCTCCGGGAGTCGCTGCGGTCATGAAATTCACCAAGGTCTATCCGCTGTCCCAGGCGTCCAACCCACCGAAGCTGAAATTCGTCGACATGTCCGGCACTCCGTTCAACATGGTCGGCCCGGCTGACTTCAGGTTCTGGGATATGCTCAATCAGGTCGTGCAGGACGAGCCGACGGAGGAGGCCGCCCCCACCACCCTCGGTCTCTGGGCGGCGGTCGGCCTCCAAAAGGGCAGGAAGTTCGCGCCAGACGAACGGATGAAACGGATATTGACCGAAGCCGCGGCGGCCGGCGATGCGACCGCTCGTGCCTTGTTCTTCCGGGTTCGATAGGAAGAAGCCAACTACTACGAGAACCGTCACTGGAAGCGTCCGTTCGTTGGCGGCTACAAATTCGAGTGGCAACCCGGGGTCGCGAACCTGAGCGGAAGCGCGTTGTTCTTCTTCGCCGCCACCGGGGTCACGCCGGCGATGAATACTCAGATCGTAGGCGAGGGCTCGGCCTATCCCTGGACGGCGGTAGATGCCCAAAATCGCGCGTTGGACGGAGGCAAGAACTACAAGCTGCATCTGCCGGGACCAATTCCGGTCAAGCGGTTCTGGTCCGTGATCGTTTACGACACCCAGACCCGATCGATGTTACAAACCGACGAGCGATTCCCCAGCGTGAGCAGCCAGAGCAAGGACTTGAAGGTAAACCCGGACGGTTCGGTGGACGTCTATTTCGGCCCCAAGGCACCTGCCGGCGAGAAAAACAACTGGGTGCAAACCATTGCGGGCAAGAGCTGGTTCATGATCCTGCGCCTTTACGGGCCACTGAAACCCTGGTTCGACCAGACTTGGCGGCCTGGGGATATCGAACTGCAATCTTAACTAACTGAAGATTGTGGGCGGCAGTGACCGCGCGGGATTGAGTCCGTGGCCGCGCGGCTACCGCGGCGTCACCCGAGCGACTCCGACCAGGCGCATCGAGCGGCGAAGACTCGCCACGGAGAGCCCGAGCCGTCGTGCAGCCGCGTCGACGTCTCCGCCCAGAGCACTCACGGTCCTGAGCGCGACTTCGCGTTTCGCGGCCTGTACCGCGGCGCGCCAGTTGGGAGGCGTCTTTTCGGCCTTTTGGAGCGTCGCGACTATAATCTGCGTCCGAACGTCCGAAGCCTCGATCGTGCCTGACGCTCCCAGCGGAACGATCGCGAGTCGGCGCATCAGATTCTCGATTTCCCTGACGTTGCCCGGGAAGGGATATTCCGCGAGCACTCGCAGGGCATCCGGCGCAAACCGAAGTCGCCCGTCGCACGTCGCCAGAAACTCGCGCGCCAGAAGAGGAATGTCGCCGAGCCGATCGCGAAGCGGCGGCAGAATCACTCTGACGCGTCCGAACGTGGCGTGAAATTCGGGCTCGAAAACACCGCCTTTCGTGTTCGGGTCAACGGGTTTGATACTCGAAGCGACGAAGCGCGCGAACGGGCTGCCATCTTTCACCCGGGATCGCATCTCGCCGAGAATCCGCCGCTGCATCGCGCGCGAAAGCTCATGAACGTTGTCGAGAAAAACCGTCGGACCGTCAACGCCCGCGTCGCGGCCGTCCACTCGTCGCTTTCGCTCGGCGGACCGCGGAATCAAGGGGCCCGGTTGCCCGTCCCCGACCATCGAGCAGTTAATCGCAACAAGATCGCCGGACCGTCCGCTTGCAGCATGGACGAGTTGCGCAAGCGTCCCCTTGCCGGTCCCGGTTTCACCCTCGATCATTACCGGAACGTCCGTTTGCGACGCCCTTGTCGCACTCGCGATAGCCAGAAACATTGCAGGGTCCTCCGTCAGCATCGCCACGCGCGTCGCGAAGCACCACGACAGGATGCGACTGGCCGCGTCAATGGGACTCCCGACCATGAAATCCGCGCCCGCCTGACCATTCGACGACGTGCCCGCCGAGCCCCGGCGTTCGATACGCATCCTGCGCATCCCGGGCGTGCCCGAGGAAGGCTCATCGCTGAATGTGACAACTATGTCGACGCGCCCGCCATCACCGGGCGAAGCAACATTCATCCCCGCCTCGCTCAAGAGCCCTGCAATCTCGAGCGTCGAGTCGTCGGTCAACTGAACTCTCACGGTCTCGTGGTGTCTATGGGAACTGATCGCCAAAAGCCTTTCGCGTCACTACCTGTCCGGTTCGCGTCTCACGCGTCGGCCCTATACGAGCAATCGCAATGCCGAATGGGTGCCGAGCATAGCAAAGGACATACAAACGTACCGTGCACACTGCCCGCAGGCGTGCGTGAAAACGAGACAGTCTTGTGAGTCGCTTTTGGGACGGCGGCACAAAGCGCGGCAAGGTTGGAGCGCTGTCGCGATTGACGCTCGCGCCCGCATTTGGTTTTAGGATGGAACTGCTGTCCGGGCTGACCGACGGGAGTCAGTAGGCAAAATCCCGGGCCAGGCGTCCGGAAGACGGGGAGAGATAAAATGGCGGCAAGCGGAAACTCGGAATCTCGAAACAAGGTCGTAGTCGAGAGGAATCTCGCGATGCGCACGCGCGACGGCGTCGCGCTGCAGGCAGACGTGTATCGGCCCGACGCGCCGGGGAAATTTCCGGTACTCCTGATGCGCACTCCGTACGACAAGAGCCTCGACCTCGGACTGACCGAGAAAGACTATTTTCCGTCGCGCGGTTACGTGCTGGTGGTGCAGGACACGCGCGGACGTTTCAGCTCGGAAGGCGACTTCTACCCTTTCATCAACGAGCAGAACGACGGCTACGACGCGATCGAATGGGCTGCCGGTCTGCCATGGTCCGACGGCCAGGTCGGCACCGTCGGACAATCGTACCTTGGGCTGGTCCAATATCTCGCTGCGCCGACACGCCCGTCCCATTTGAAGGTCATGTGCCCGGTGTCGGGACCGGTCAGCTATTTCGAAGACTGCATATGGCGCCGCGGGCTGTTCGAACTGGGATGGACGCTCACCTACCTGGTCTTCATGTCGCGCAACGTGCTCGAACGAAAAGG
>JBJKQX010000211.1:0-8596 GCA_046704965.1 Binataceae bacterium (SeqCode) | reverse complement strand
AGCCGCGAAACTGCGCGCGGGCTCCGAGAATATCGCGCGATAGGCTTCGCATCCGTCCGTCACCTCGGCACGGATACCCTCCTCGCCAAGAGTGTCTATCCAGTCCTGCCATCTGACGTGATCGTAGCCGTGCACTCCGACCTCGAAACCCGAGCGCTTGAGCTCGCGCATCACTTCCGGATACGCAAGCGCGATCGGCCGCGACGGCAGAAGCGTTCCCGAAAGTACGGTCCTCAGTCCGTACATCGAGACCGCCTTGGTACGAAACATCTTGCTGAGGAATCCGCGGTTGCGGAATGCGCGGATTACGGCCCGCCCGGAGTTGTCCGGACCCATCGTGACGAAGAATGTCGCCGTCACCTGCTCACGTTCGAGCAGTTCTTTCAACCGGGGCACGCCCTGCCCGAGGCCCTGATGGGTATCGACGTCTATCTTTAGCGCGACTTCCATGGGATTCGTCGGCGCTCCGGGTCAAACACCCTGCTGGTTTCGGAACCATTCCATCGACATCGCCAACCCCTCGCGCAGCGAGATCTTTGGCGCGACCCCGAGCAGCGTCTTCATCTTGCTGTTGTCGGGAACGCGGCGCGGGATGTCCTCGTAGCTGTTTCCGTAAATTTCTTCCTGGCTCACAAATTTGATTTTCGACTTGTTGGGCCCGAACAGCTCAAGCATCAGTTCCGCGAACTCCAGCACCGAAGTCTCGACGTCAGTTCCGATATTGATCGCATGACCGTCGGCCTCGGGCGTGATCCCGGCGCGCATCGTGGCCTCTACCGCGTCCGTCACGTACGTAAAGCATCGCGTCTGCTTGCCGTCGCCGATAACCGTCAGGTCGGCTCCACGCAGAAGCTGCCCCATGAAAATCGTGAACAGCCGTCCCACGTCGACCTTGTCGAGCCGCGGGCCGTAAACATTGAAGTAGCGAAGCACAGTGACCGGAAGACCGAGTTTCTGGTAGGCGAAACAGAAGTGCTCGCCGACCGCTTTCGAAGTGGAGTAGCACCAGCGGTCGATAGTGGTCGCGCCCAGCACCCGGTCGTCGTCCTCGCTCCAGGGCACCTTCGGGTTGCGCCCGTATACTTCCGAAGTCGAGCTGAAAACCACCTTCTTGCTGTACTTGTAGGCCGCTTTCAGCACGTTCTGGGTGCCGTTCACGTTGACGTTGAGCGTCTCATAGGGGTCGGCCACGTAATGCTCAACCCCCACCACCGCGCCAAGGTGATAGATGAGGTCGGCCTTGGAGGCAAGACCGTCGATCAGTTCGGGATTCAGCACCGAGTCGTGGACATAATGGAAACGCGGGCTGTCGAGCAGGTGGCGCACCTTCGAGATCGAACCCATGTCGAGCACGAAGACCTCGTCGCCGCGGGCGATGAACGCGTCGGACAGATGGGAGCCAAGGAAACCCGCCCCGCCGGTTATCAGAACCTTCATGGAACCTCCGCTACACGAATGCACGCGGGCGTCTTTCGCCCGCTGCCGAAATAAGTTCGGACCCTGCGCGTTCAGCTTCGCCCTCGAACTGAGCGCGCGCAATAATCAGTGTGCCCTCGCCCGCCGCAATCTCAAGACCGCCGTCGGCCGCCTCGCCCAGAACGGCTCCGGCAAGACCACGCGAGCCTGTCTCTGCGCCAATTCGGCACTCCCACAGGGTCAGCTTCCGGCCGTCGACGTAGCAGAACGCACCCGGATACGGATGGGTGACGGCGCGCACCAGGTTAAAGATGCGCCGCGCGGGCCATCGCCAGTCGATTCGCCCGTCTTCGGGACGACGCCGCCCGTAGTAGCTTCCTTTCGAAAGATCCTGCGCGCGGCGCGGAGCGCGTCCCGACACGATCAACGGATGAAACTCGCGAATCACCTCTGCGGCCGCCGGAACCAGCTTCCGATACAGTGTAAGCGCGGTGTCGCTGTCGTCGATAGGCACGGCGCGCTGCGCGACGATATCGCCCGCGTCCGCCCGCGCGACCATATGATGGAGCGTTACTCCCGCCTCGCGCTCGCCGTTGACCAGCATCCAGTTTACGGGAGCCCGTCCACGATAGGCTGGCAGGAGCGAGCCGTGAAGATTGTAGGCGCCGAGACGCGCGAGACCGAGCAGACGCACGGGCAGCAGGTGACGGTAGTAGACTGAGTAAATGACCGCCGGTTTCAAAGCTTCGATTCGCACCATCCAACTGTCATCTATTTGTTCGGGCGTATGGATCGGAATCGAGTGACGCTGCGCAAGTTCCACGCATGAACGCCACCATACCTGCTCGCGCGGGTCATCCTGATGGGTGAAAAGAGCAACTATCGGCGCACCCATCGCGAGCAGTTGCTCCATGCACGCGTATCCCATCTCGTGATAGGCAAACAGGACGCAATCGGCGCCTGCGACCGCCCGGTCGAGCGCGATGCTCTTGGCTTCCAATCGAGACCTCTAGCTGTCCGAATCATCGCGCGGGGCGCCATGCACCGTCCGAACGATATAGTTCGGGCGGCGGCGCACCTCGATATAAATTCGACCGACGTATTCGCCGATAAGTCCAAGCGCGAGAAAAATAAAGCCTACGAACACGAACAGCACCGCGAACAGAACCCACGTGGCGCCTTCCTGCTGCGGTCCGTAAATTATGCGATGCGCGAACAGGATGAGCGCGAAAAGCGCGTCGAGAAGAAAGATGCCGAGCCCCACCAGGCTGAGCGCCTGTATCGGGGCGAGCGAGAAACCGGTGATGAGATTGAGGCTCAGCGTGGCAAGCCTCAGCAAGTTGTACTTCGATTCGCCGGCGGCACGTTTCTCGTGGCTGACCGGAATTTCGGCGACCCTCTTCGCGAACGAGTTGGCGAGCGCCGGCACAAAGGCCGCTTTCTCGTCACACTCCACCACGGTGTCCACGATATGGCGCCGATAGGCCCGCAGCATACATCCGTAGTCATGCATCGGAACCCCGACGATTGCGGACGTCAGGCGGTTGTGAAAACGCGACGCGACCCGGCGATAGGTATGGTCCTGGCGCTCTTCACGCCATCCTCCTACGACGTCGTTGCCGGCGTCGATCGCCTCGACAAGGCGCGGAATTTCCTCGGGCGGATTCTGAAGGTCGGCGTCGAGCGTGACCACCATATCGCCGCGCGTCTGGCGAAATCCGGCCAGAATCGCAGCGTGCTGGCCGAAGTTACGCGCCAGCTCGACCACCTGCACGCGTCCGCCCTCTTCGCCGGCAATTTTCTGCAGGATCGTGAGCGAATCATCCATCGAACCGTCGTCGACAAATATCACTTCCCACGGACGCTCAAGGCTGTCGAGCACCGGTTTGAGCCGACTCCACAGCGCGTGCAGGTTGGCCGACTCGTTGTAAACGGGAATCACCAGCGACACCAGCCGCGAGGGATGTTGAAGCTGTTCCCGGAGGGGTGAAATCTTGCTTTGAGTGTTCAATCAGCGCTGTCGAATCAGACCGCCCTCGCCGTTGCGGCGGGCATCGAGCGGAACAATTCTCGTTGCAAAATTTTAGTGCATTCTGACAAAGTGAGACACTGCGGGAAAGACGCAAGGCATATCTCGGTTCACGATTCCGAACTGCCTCGCGACCCGATCCCGGACCCGCGCCGCACCAGTAGTTTTGCAACTTTGGAATCCGCACTGTTGACCTGCATCGTTTCGCTCTTAAAACTGCAACGAGCATGAATCCATCGCGCCGTTTCCTGCGCCTGGCCTTCGTGACGGCTGCGGTGCTGCTGCTCTACCTGCCCGGACTCGGGCGTCCCGCCCTGTTGGAACCCGACGAAGGGCGTTACGCGGAAATCGCACGAGAGATGTACGTGAGCGGCAACTATGTGACGCCACGCGACGATTTCGTGCGCTACTTCGAGAAGCCACCGCTGCTTTACTGGGCCGAGACGGGATCGATAGCGGTATTCGGCACCAATGAGTTCGCGGTACGGCTGCCCTCCGCTCTGTTCAGCGCCGGGCAGGTGATAATAACGGCCGCCCTTGCGGACGTGATGCTTGGACCCATGGTGGCCGTGCTCGCGGCGGCCGCACTGGCGCTCAGTCCACTGTTCTTCGGTTTCGCGCGCTTCGCCACGCCAGATCCGGGACTTTCTTTTTTCATGCTCGCCGGGCTTGCGGCGTTTTACATGGCGGCGCGCGCGGAAGATTTCGCCTCCGGGCCGGGCCGTCGATGGTTCCTTTTGTCCTCGGCGATGCTTGCCCTCGGAACGCTGACCAAGGGTCCCGTCGCTTTTCTTCTGGCGGGCGCTATCGCGCTCGGATGGCTGCTGACGGAAAGGCGCGCGCGTGACGCGCTCAGGATGCCGTGGATTTCGGCGATCCTGATTTTCGCCGCCATCGCTGTGCCCTGGTTCGTTCTCGCCGCGGAGCGCAATCCCGGATTTCTTAGATTCTTCTTCCTGAACCAGAACGTGGACCGCTTTCTGCACGCGACGGAGCACGGATGGGGCCCGTGGTTTTTCGTCCCGATAACGATTGCGGGCACATGGCCCTGGTTCTTCTTCGTACCGCTGGGCGTGCGCGATATGAGCCGCGGGGACCAGCGAGAGCGCTCGGATCTCAAGTTCCTGCTCCTGTGGTTCGGGGTGATTTTTGTTTTCTTCTCGATTCCGCGCTCCAAGCTCGGGGAATACATCCTGCCCGCAATACCGGCGCTCGCGATAATCGCGGGCTACGGGATGCGGCGGGTGCTCGATTTCGACGCCGCGCGCGTGAAAAGGATCTTTGCCTGGTTCACGGGGCTCAATCTGGCGGCGGCGGCAGCGGCAGCCGTGGCCTTTATCGTGTTAAGACATCGGCTGCTCCCGCCGCTGGTACGCGACGGTCTCGCGATGACGGCGGTGGTGGCCGTGACGATGCTCGTATGCTTTGTGCTGGCGACTCGCGCCCGGCGCGTCCGCGGCGCGATCGTGGCGTTGGCGCTCGGGATGGTGATCGTGATGGGATTCGCGGCACGTGCGCGCGAAAACGCAGCTCCGCTCTTCAGTTATCGCAATCTCGCCCATCAGGCGTCTCAGTATCTGCATCCCGGATGCGTATTTGCGTCATACCGTCATTTCGTTCAGTCCCTTCCCTTCTACACGCACTTTCGCGAGGCTTTGGTCGGTTACAAGGGTGAACTGAGGCCTTTCTCGCGCAGTCCCGGCGCACGGGCGAGCTTCATCCGCAACGACAAGGAGTTAAAGAAAATTTGGGGCTCTGGAAAGTGTATGGTGCTGATAGCCGACCATGGTTATCTGTCGCATCTCTCAAAGGAGCTCGACCCCGCTCCCACGATCGTAGGATGCGAGGGCAAGAAGTTCGCGCTGTTCAACGGCAGCGGAGCGAAAAGCGTTCCCGAATGCGAAAAAAGAGCCCGGCAGGCGCACACGCGTTACTAGCCTTGGTTGCGGCGATGCGCAACTATTAACCGGGGTTGCGAAAGAGCGCGTCTGTATGAAGAAGAGGATAGCGATCCTGATTGCTACGATGGTGCTGGCCGGGATGCTGGCGGGATGTGCGGCGATGGACCAGGGGAGCGCTCAGACCGCGCTTGCTTCGGGGCGTCTGGACGCGGCTGCGGCGGATATCCAGGCTGCGCTGTCTCGCGATCCTGACAATCTCCAGCTCAAGCATCTGGCCGCCGAGATCTTCACCCGCCGGGGTGTCCGGTACTATAAACAGGGTGCCATGATTGCCGCTTCCGACGACTTTCATCGCGCGATCGATTACTATCCGACCTACGCGATGGCATACGATTACCTTGGAATGATCGCTTTCCAGCAACACAATTGGCAGAACGCCATACGGTACGGAAGTCACGCGGCCGGACTCGAAGGAAAACCAGAGCCGGGATACGTTCGGATGGCGCGTGAACAATTGCGCAAGGTTCAGTCCGGAGGTTTTCGACCCTATATTCCGGCTCGCAACGGGCCGCAAGGATATTAAGCACTCGTAGATCATCGGTATGATTTCGCTAGGATGGTGATTGTGGCGGATAGCAAGCCTGTAACGCTGGACGTCAAGAAGGAAGCGGCTGAAAGCGCGCGAATCGGCGCGGAGCAGCCGGTCGGAAAGATGATCGTGTCGACGCGCGAAAGCCGCGGTCTTTCCCGCAAAGACGTCACCCGCGACGCGCACATCCCCGAGTACTACATCAAAATGATCGAGAGCGATGACTACTCACTCATCGCCGATCAGCTTTATCTGTTGCCCTTCCTGCGACGTTATGCGGAATTCCTCGGTCTCGACGCGGAGGAAATCGCGATCCGTTTCGTGCGCTACGTCCAGAGAGCCGACGTGGTCGCCGCGCGGATGTTGAAGCCGATCCCCATGGTCGAAAAAAAACCGTGGTCACGGCGCCGCCGCCCGATTCTGATCGCGGCTGTCGTCGTGGTCGCGCTCGTAGTGACAGGGTTGCTTGTCCATCGAAGCCATCTGCGAAGTCTCAAGAAAAACGCGGCCGTGGAATCCTCGCATATCGTGCGCGTGCCGCTCTCGCCACCTTCATCTGCACCTGCGCCCTCCGCTGTTGGGGCGACCGCACCCGCAATTGGCACGAACGTCGCGCCCGCGCACAGACCTGCCAGCGCGCCGCACGACGCATCACCCGCCCGAACGACTCCCTAACGCGCAAACGACTCGATCGCGCCTGACTACCCCAATGGCGCCTGAGTACACTCCCGCGGACGTGGCCCGTTGCGTCAGGCGCTTTGATGGTTAGCTTCATCATTAGCTTCTGACGACAAAGCCAATTCTGAAGCGAAGGAAGTGGCAAGCTTTATGGCGAGGAATCTTCCGGTCTGGTCACCGTTTCGGGAAATGGATAATTTCAGACGCGGTCTGGACGACGTATTCGATCAGGTCCTGGGCAACTGGAGACCGACTCAACCGGGGCGCGCTGCCACCGGTCCGGCGATAGAGTCCTATGTCGACAACGGCACGCTCGTGGTACGCGTCGACCTGCCGGGCGTCGACCCCAAGGACGTCGAAATCACGGTCAGTGGAGACTCGCTGGTCTTAAGAGGCAAGCGCGAGAGCAGGCAGGAAAAAAAGGGCCGCGACTACTTTTACCGCGAGGTTTCCTACGGCACCTTCGAACGCACCGTACCCCTGCCCAAGGGAATCAAACCCGAGGAAATCAAGGCGACCTACAACAACGGCGTGCTGGAACTCACGATGCCCACGCCCAAGGAACTTTCGCCCCGCAAGATTCCCGTGACGATCGAGCGCGGCGACAAATAGGCTCCGGCAACGAATCGCAAAGTCACGGGCAGGACGCCGCCGAACCTGCTGAACCGTTGGAGCGCCGGCGCCCCGTCCTGTCCTCACACGCTCTGGTGCTTGAGCACTATTGAAGCACCACGTTGGCGATAGACTCTGCAAGAAGCTGCTTTGCAACTTTGATATCGTCGCCCGGATTCACCACTGCCACTACCGTCATCTGCTCCGATGAATTGCTGGCCGAAGCCCGCGCGACAATTATCGTGTCATAGATCTCCGCGGGACCCGCATTGCCGTAGGGACCAAAACGTGGAGCACCCATATTCTTCAGCGTCTGCTGAAATGCCTGGTAATCGCGCAACCGCTGCATCATCGGATCGGTCCCCGGGTCGGTGGCCTGCTTCTCCAGTTCGGCGTCGAACGGATTGAAACGGCCGCTGCCGGTATCGCCAACCGGAGGCGGCTGCTCTCCGGCTTCCTTGAGAAGCTTGGCAACCACCGTTGGATCTCCCGGTCCCAGGTCCGCCAGCGTCACGCCCGGCATCAGCAGCGCCTGATTCACGCTGACGGTGACCGTCACCGAATCCTTGTCCGTCGCCTTGCTGTCCTGCCGTTGGGCAAGTTGAAAGTCCTGGTTGAGGACCTGCTGAACGGTCGGATCGGTCGCGACCGCGAACAATTGCACCTTCTTCGGTACTTTCAGAGTGCCGGCGCTTTTGACCTCAAGAGCCCACAGCGGTCCGGCCGTCGCGAGCAGTACGAACGCGGCGCAAATTCCCGCTATCCCTACGAGACGTCCCCGGCGCCTTGCGTACCGCATTTGTCTTTATGGTTACCGATACGGGACGCCGCTTCAATCCGTCCGGACCACACTTGCTGTGTGCGTCGCGGCGCGCATCCCGTTCGGTCGATACCAACCTTAGGGAAGTTTGGCGTTGGCAACTTCCTGGGCGCGGTTCGCACGCCATTTGGCGAGCCTTTCAGCCAGTTCGCGATCCTCCAATGCGAGTATCGCGGCTGCGAAGAGTCCCGCATTCGCCGCGCCCGCCTTGCCTATCGCCATCGTTGCCACCGGAACGCCCTTGGGCATCTGGACAATCGAAAGCAGCGAGTCCATTCCATTCAGCGACGTCGTGGGCATCGGCACGCCGATAACCGGCAACGTCGTCTTGGCCGCGATAACTCCAGCCAGATGCGCAGCGCCACCCGCACCCGCAATAAGGACCTTGATCCCGCGCTCGCGCGCCTTGGCCGAGTATTCGAGAGTCAGGTCGGGCGTGCGATGGGCCGACAAAACCCTAACTTCATGCGGAACTTTAAGTTCGCCCATGGTCTCGCAGGCCGCCGCCATGTGTTCGTAGTCGCTCTTGCTTCCCATCACGACACCCACCA
>JBJKQX010000210.1:0-22213 GCA_046704965.1 Binataceae bacterium (SeqCode) | reverse complement strand
AGCGACATGTGCGCCGCGCAAGCCAACCCGATGGATGCGTCGTAGCGCGCCAGGCCTTCCACAACCAGCGCCTGCGAGAGCGTATCCGCGCCGCCGCCCCCGTATTCTTCGGGAAAAGACACGCCGAGAAATCCGAGCGCGCCGAGCTTCTCAATCACCTCGCGCGGAAAGATCTCTTCCTTGTCCCATCGGGTTGAATGGGGACGGATCTCGCGTTCGCAAAAATCCGCGATAGTCTCGCGGATACCGCGCTGCTCGTCGGTGAGTTCGAAGTCCATCGGGACGGATTCTCAGCTGCGCGGATGCACGTTGTCATGCACCCACTTCACGATGTCTTCTGTCGAAGCACCGGGCGTGAAGACTTCCTTGACGCCAAGGTCGCGGAGTTTCTTCGCGTCCTCTTCGGGAATAATCCCTCCGCCGAACACGACCACGTCGCCCGCGCCCTTTTCCTTGAGCAGACGCATGATCTCGGGAAATAGCGTCATGTGGGCACCCGACAGGATGCTGAGTCCTACCGCGTCAGCGTCTTCCTGAACGGCGGCCTCGGCCACCATCTCGGGCGTCTGATGCAGTCCCGTGTAGAATACTTCGTAGCCCGCGTCGCGAAGCGCGCGCGCGATAATCTTCGCACCGCGATCGTGTCCGTCGAGTCCGGGCTTGGCAACTATTACTCTGAGCCGTTTTTCAGCCATTCCAGTTAAGCAAGTACGTTAGATTAAACTTCTCGTTTTTACTTTTTCACTCTCGCGACGCCCGCCGCTTCGAACGCCGCGGGGAACGTGACGCGATGTTCAAATCCACCCGGGATCGGTATAGACGCCGAACTCCTGGCGGAACACGTCCGAGATTTCTCCGACAGTCGCGTTGCGCCTGACGGCTTCGCATATCGGCTCCATCAGGTTTTCGCCCGAGCGGCAGGCCTCGCCGACCCGGACAAGCGCCTCGCGAAGTAGCGCTGAATTTCGTTCGCGCTTCATTTTGCGCACCCGCTGGATCTGCTTCTCTTCGAGCACCGGGTCGATCTTCAGGGTCTCGATCGGAATTTCCTCGGGCACCTGATACTTGTTCACGCCCACCACGTTCTTTTCGCCCTTTTCGAGCTGGCGCTGAAAGTGGAACGCGGCTTCCGCGATTTCGCGCTGTGGATATCCGGTTTCGACCGCGTGCAGCATCCCGCCCATCTCGTCGATGCGCCGGATGTAGTCCATCGCCTCGCGCTCCATGCGATCGGTGAGCGCCTCAACCGCGTAGCTTCCGCCGAGAGCGTCGATCGTGTTGGTCACGCCGGTCTCCTCGGCGATGAACTGCTGCGTCCGGAGCGCGACCATCACGGCCTGTTCGGTCGGAAGCGCCAGCGTCTCATCCATCGAGTTTGTATGCAGCGACTGGACACCGCCGAACACTCCAGCCAGCGCCTGAATCGCAACGCGCACGATGTTGTTGAGTGGCTGCTGCGCGGTGAGCGACGCACCTGCAGTCTGCGCATGAGCCCTAAGCGTCAGCGAGCGCGGATTCTTCGCGCCGAAGCGCTCCTTCATGACGCGGGCCCAAATCCGGCGCGCGGCCCGCATCTTCGCGACTTCTTCCAGAAAATCGTTGTGGACATTCCAGAAGAACGACAGCCGCGGCGCGAAGTCGTCCACGTTGAGTCCGCGCTTGACCGCGTCGTCCACGTAGCAGATGCCGTCCGCCAGAGTGAAGGCGAGTTCCTGCACCGCGGTCGAGCCGGCCTCGCGGATGTGGTAACCGGAAATCGACACCGCATGCCATCGCGGCGCCTTGCGCGCGCAGAACTCGATCATGTCAGTGACTACTCTGAGCGACGGAGCGGGCGGACAAATCCATTCCTTCTGCGCGATGAACTCCTTGAGCATGTCGTTCTGGATAGTCCCGCCGACTTTCTCCCACGGCACGTTCTGCCGTTCGGCCACGACCAGGTACATCGCGAGCAGCACCGACGCCGAGCAGTTCACCGTCATCGAGGTCGTGATGCGATCGAGCGGTATACGATCGAATAGCCGCATCATGTCCTCTATCGACGTAACCGACACGCCTTCGCGTCCGACTTCGCCCTGGGCGCGCTCGTGGTCCGCGTCGTAACCCATCAGGGTCGGCATGTCGAAAGCGGTGGAGAGACCGTCCTGACCCTGCCCCAGGAGAAAATGGAAACGCGCGTTAGTGTCCTCGGCAAGTCCGAAGCCGGCAAACTGGCGCATCGTCCAAAGACGCCCGCGATACATCGAGCCATACGGGCCGCGCGTGTACGGAAACTCGCCCGGATAACCGATCGAATCGTCGTAATCGCCGCTTACGTCCTCGGGCGTATAAAGAGGTTCAATCTCCATGTCCGAGACGGTCGAAAAGCGGGTCGGCCGCTCCCGGGCGTCTTTATATGTACTGTTCAGCCAGCGTTCTTTGTCGCCTTTGCTCATCGGGCCCCCAAGACAGAGTTAGAGATTACCAGACGTTGTATCTCGGATGTGCCTTCGTAGATCTCGGTTATCTTTGCGTCGCGAAAATATCGTTCGACCTTGAATTCTTTGGTGTATCCGTAGCCGCCGTGAATCTGCACAGCCTCGGTCGCAGCCTTCATCGCGGCTTCGGCGGCAAACAGTTTCGCCATCGCCGACTCTTTGGTGCACGACTTCCCGGCGTCCTTGAGCGTGGCGGCGCGCAGAGTCAGAAGACGCGCGGCGTCGACCTCGACCGCCATGTCGGCAAGCTTGAACTGGACGGCTTGATAATTGGCGATCGGATTGCCGAAGGTACGCCGCTCCTGCGAATAGCGTAGCGACGCTTCGAGTGAGGCGCGTGCGATTCCGATAGCCTGCGAGGCGATTCCGATTCGCCCACCGTCGAGCGTCTTCATCGCGACCTTGAATCCTTCTTCCTCGGCTCCAAGAAGATTCTCGCGCGGAACCCGCATGTCGGAAAAACTCAACTGCGCGCTTTGCGCGCCGTGAATTCCCATCTTGTCCTCGACCCGCACGACTTCCCATCCGGGCGTCGAGGTATCCACGGCGAAAGCGCTGATACCGTGAGTGCCCTTGTCGGGGCTGGTCATCGCGAAAACGATCGCTACGCGGGCCTGCGGCGAATTGGTGATGAAGTTCTTGGTGCCGTTGATTACGTAGTCGTCGCCGTCGAGCACCGCGCGGGTCTTCTGACCGGCGGCGTCCGAGCCCGCCTGCGGTTCCGTCAGCGCGAAACATCCGATCCACTCGCCCGAGGCCATCTGCGGCAGAAAATGCTCGCGCTGGCGCTCCGTTCCCAATGCAAGGATTGGCCACGAGGCGAGCGAGGAATGGGCCGAAACGATAACCGCCGTGGAAGCGCACGCAACGGCCAGCTCCTCGACCACCAGCGCGTAAGCCACGTGGTCGAGTCCCGCGCCGCCGTACTTTTCCGGGATGAACACACCCATCATCCCGAGCTTCCCGAGCTCCGAGATTATTTCGGTGGGAAACCGATGCGTGCGGTCGGTTTCAACCGCCGCCGCTTCGAGTTTCTCGCGTGCGAAACGGCGCACCGTATCGCGTGCGCTGCGTTGCGTTTCGGTAAGTTCCAGCTCCATCAGGTCAAAAATGCGCCGTGCGGGACCCTCGATTTCGGCACCCCGCAGAAGCGCTCCTTAAGCTCAACTTCTTTTAGCTTAACCCGCCCATCAGGTCGATAGAAACACCTCGACCAGGCGGATCGAGAACAGCCATCGCGCCGGCACAAGCGCCTGGCGCCCGGACAAGACGTAGCTCCGCGCGGGTTTACTTGTGTTGCCAGACCGGCTGGCGCTTCTCGACGAACGCGGTGGTTCCTTCGACGCGGTCAGCGCTCGAAAAAACGAGACCGAACGATTCCTGCTCGAAGCGCAGTCCCGCGTCTTCTTCCATCGTGAACGACGCGCGAAGAGCAGCCTTTGCCTGGCGCAACGCGAAGGCGGATTTGCTCGCGATTTTGTCCGCAAGCTTGCGCGTCGTCTCCATCAGTTGGTCGGGCACAACCACCTGGCTGACCAGTCCAAGTTGCAGAGCGCTTTTCGCGTCGAGCATGTCGCCGGTCATTATCAGTTCGCGCGCCTTGGCATGACCGATCCGATGCGGCAAGCGCTGAGTGCCGCCGAAACCGGGGATGAGGCCAAGGTTGATTTCCGGCTGACCGAAGCGCGCCTTCTCGCTCGCGACAATCAGGTCGCACGCGAGAGCAAGCTCCATCCCGCCGCCCAGCGCAAATCCGTTTACCGCCGCGATGACGGGAATCGGCAGGTCCTCGAACGTTTGCATCACGCGATGCCCCAGACGCGAAAACTCCAGTCCGTCAACCGCGCTCATCTTCGACATCGCCGCGATATCCGCACCTGCGACGAAAGCTTTTTCACCCGCGCCGGTGACGATCAGCACGCGCACAGAGGAATCGTGGCGAACCTCGCGCAGCACCTGCGCTATCTGCTCCAGCACCGAACGGTTGAGCGCGTTGAGCGCGTCGGGACGATTTACCGTAAGGGTCGAAACGGGAGCCTTTTCGAAGATCAGATCCTTGAGTTCCACGACACATACCTCTCGCTTTTCAAGTGCGCGCGAATCGGAGCTTCCGACTTGCTCCGCGCGATGTCAACAGGGTAAAGCTCTGGGGTCTCGCTTCGTCCAACAGCAGGTCGTTGGTTCCAGGCTGTGCGCGTCGCCCCTACTTCTGATAGATAAGCTACTAAAGCGCCGATGTTCCTATGCAAACGCGGAGTTCGCGGCGTGGAAGGGGGAACCGTGATCGCGTACGAGACCGTCAAGCCTAACGAACCCCTGATGCTCTACACTGGCGACTTCGAGCTACGTGGCAAGCGACGAGTAGTGTCAGCCACCGGCTCTGTGGCCGTGAGTTGGTTCCCAAAACCGAAGCTCTTCATTGACCCAAAAACGGACGCGAAAAATACACTCTGGACAAGTTGTTATTTCATACGGCAAGCTCTGACTATACAGTGGCGCCGCGCCTCTTCGCGCCACGTCAACAGGTTGGATGGCGCAGAGCCCTATTGTAGCGACGATCCTGGTATTCGAAGCGATGGATCAGTCATTCAAAATAGCTATTCGTGATTATTGGAAAAAGAAGGAGGCCGGAGTGTGAATCCGGCCTCCGCTCAACAATAGGAAACCCGTATCAGCGCAGCGCTGAGACGCCTTTAGAAGGCACCCACCTTGCTGAAGGTCGCAACCGCCGCGGGAATGACGTCGTCACCGTTGCTGTCCTGGAGCGTGGAGCCGGTGGTAACGATACTCCCCCTGGCTCCGCCCGCATACAGGTTGAAGCTTATCGAATTGCCGACGTTCGGGATGCTGCAGCTGTCACTGGGACCAACGGTCAGAGTCAGCGTTCCTACTCCCTTCTGCAGGGTGTAGGCGACATCGGCAGGGTCCGTGAAGTCGCACGACAGAGTATTCGAATCTTGGTCCTCAGCTACCACGGTCAAATCAAGCGACTTCGCCCTCCCGGTCGTAACCTTCTTTGTCACCCGAGTCAGATTAATCCATCCGGCCAGAGCCATATGCCCATTGTACTGGGAGATGCTGTCAACCGCGCCGCCACCGCCGGAGATCAACCGCATGCCCCCCGTCTGCGGGCTTCCCGTTCCAGAAGGCTTCATCTCTCCTGATATCGCCGCCGCACCGATGGGATCGCCCGCTCCGTCCTGCAGCGTGCCGCCCGTGCTTATCATGCTCATTTTGGAGCCGTGCGAATAAACATTAAAACTTATCGACTCTCCCGAATCGGAAAACGTGCTCGAATCAACCGTACGCGTGCACGTGTCCTGGGCAGACAGGGTAAGGGTCATGGTCCCGATGCCCTTGCTGTGTGAGTAAGTCAGGTCGGACGGGTTTGTAACGTTGCAGGAGAAGTCATCGCCAGTCCCTCCGCTGATACTCGGGTTGTCCAGATAAGCGATCGTGAGATCGAGAGATTTGGCACCTCCGTGATTGTTCAAGACAACCAGGCCGCCCATCACTATGTGGCCAGTGTCGGCATCACTATCAGTTGTGCCGCCCTGGGCCGTGAGAATCTTTGGCCCCGCTATACCCGCGCGCGCCGTGCCCACGATACCGAGCGCAAGAAACGGAACCACCACCAGTAGTCCGACCGACATACGTCGAACGTTTCGCCAAGCCAATTTGAACATCCGCATTTCCCTCCTTCCTCTTCAGTGTCGCTGGCCTATCACAGCGAATTGCCTCTTATTGCAGAAAGAAGGTAACCTTGACTGACTAAGGAGTAAAGCTGTGTGCTAAGGCAAAGCGCCTTGCATGCAGGTGGGCACCTGCCCACAGCATGCCGCAAGACCTTACCAGGTAAGGTCTTGAAGTGGTCGCTTATGGGCCGCCGACTTAATATTCGGGTTTGAAGTCGAAATGATGGAGTGCCTGGATAAAACGGACGGTGCGGGTCCTCGAGCGCATCACGACGCTGTTGGTCTGCGCGCCGCCCGAGAAGAAACGAACGCTGCGCAGGTAATCTCCGGTCGTCACGCCGGTCGCGGCGAACATCACGTTATCGCCCGCGACCTCGCCGATCGTGTAGCGATGCTTGAAGTCGAGGATTCCCATCGCGAGGCACGCCTCGGCTTCCTGATCGTTCTGCGGCATGAAGCGGACCTGCATCTCACCTCCCGCCGAGCGGATTGCGGCCGCCGCCAGCACGCCCTGATGGGCGCCGCCGATTCCCAGCAGCATGTCGATCTCGCTCTCGGGGCTGGTGGTGGCGATAGCGGCTGACAGGTCGCCCGCGGAAAGCAGCTTGATGCCGGCTCCCGCCTGGCGAACTTCCTCGATGAGCCGTTCGTGCCGGGGACGGTCAAGAATTGCGACGCGCAGATCCTCGACGTAAACGTTCTTGACCTCGGCAAGTGCCTTCAGGTTCTCGCCCGGCGAACGTTCAAGATCGACCACGCCAACACCCGCGGGACCGGTCGCTATCTTGTCCATGTACGTGTCGGGACATCGCAGGATCTTGCCGCGTTCCGCAAGCGCGACGCATGAGAGCGCGTTGGGTCCGCCGGTGGCGCAAATGAGCGCGCCTTCAAGCGCGTCGAGGGCAACGTCGACCTGTGGTCCCGCTCCCACTCCGACAATCTCATCGGTGTAGAGAAGCTCGGTTTCCACCTCGTCGCCTTCACCGATGACTATTTTGCCGTCCATGTTGATGGCGTTGAGCGCCTTGCGCATCGCCTCGCACGCGGCGCGGTCCGCCATGCGCTCGTCGCCCTTGCCTATGAAGCGCGCGGCCGCGAGCGCCGCAGCCTCCGTCGCTCTCACAACTTCCAAGGCAAGGTTCCGATCCATTGGCTCCTCCGGTCAGTTATTCCCGGGTTGCGCTGTCTCGTCCAAAGAGCTTTTCAATCAGCCTGAAACCATCGTCGACCCTGAGTCCCGTCTTTTCGCCGTCAGCTTCGGTGTAACGACGCTCCTGCGTCGCCGCCGTATTACTCAGTTCGTCCGCTGAAAGGATCGCAAACGGGACCGGCTCGCTCGAATGAGTCTTGATCTTGCTGGGCGTCGCATGATCGGGCATCAACAGAATCCTGAAATCGCCCAGCGCTCCGAGACCTCGTATCATCGGGCCCAAAACCAGTTCGTCGATCCGTTCTATCGCTTCCTTTTTCAGATCGGCGCGGCCCATATGACCGGCCTCATCAGGAGCCTCGACGTGCAGAAGAAGGAAATCCTTGTGCCTGAGCGAGTCCAGTCCGTAGCGCGCCTTGGCCGCGTAATCGGTGTCGAGAAATCCGGTCGCGCCTGGCACCTTGATTACTTCGAGTCCGGCAAGCCGACCCAGTCCGTTAACCAGATCGACGGCCGAGATGACCGAACCCTCGACGCCGAAACGTTCTTTCAGAGTGGAAAGCGTCGGACGCGTACCCTGTCCCCAGAACCACGCTGAGCTGGCCTCGGCCAGCCCCTTGGCGCGACGCTCGCGGTTCACCGGATGGTCGCGCAGGATTTCCTGCGAGCGGCGCATCAGGTCAAGCAGCCTCTCGGCGCCTTCGCCCTCCGGCAGATGTGCTTCGATGGGTTTGCCGGTGATGTCGTGCGGCGGAGTAAGGCGGGTGCCGCGCACGCCGCCGTGCCAGACCATGAGATGGCGATAACTCACACCGTTGAAGAATTCGATTCCGTCGCCGGCCAACTGGCGACGAAAGTCCTCGACGATTTGTGCCGCCTCCTCGCTGGTGATGTGCCCGGACGTGAAATCATTCATCACAAGTGTTCCATCCGTTCCGGGCTTCAACGACACAAGATTCATCCGAAAGATGACATCGTCCGCGGCCATGGTGATCCCCTGACTCGCGGCTTCGATGGGAGCGCGACCCGTATGATTCCGTAACGGGTCGTAGCCAAGCATCGTCATCGTGCCGACGTCGCTTCCGGGCGCCATCCCCTCGGGAATCGTCCGTACCATGCCGAGCCGGCCGCGCGTCGCCATCAGATCCATGTTCGGTTTGTGCGCGGCCGCAAGCGGAGTCTTCCCGCCAAGTTCCTCGCACGGCCAGTCGGCCATGCCGTCACCGTGGATGATAACGTGCTTCACGTTCAATCGCGCTCCAGGATTTTGAGAACCTTGTTGAGATCCGGTTCGACAACGATGGTGTTGTTGAGGTTCTTGAGCGCCGTGTCCGGATCTTTAAGTCCGTGACCCGTAAGAGTGCATACGGCGACCGAGCCGGGCTTGAGCGCGCCGCTCGCTCCGTATTTCAGAAGTCCCGCCACAGACGCCGCCGACGCAGGTTCCGCAAAAACGCCGCCCGCCGCAATAAGCCGATACGCCGCCAGGATGTCGGCGTCGCTCACCATGTCGATTACGCCGCCCGATTCGTCGCGCGCAGCTTCGGCGCTCTTCCAGCTGGCCGGATTTCCGATCTTTATGGCGGTAGCCACAGTTTTCGGATCGTCGAGCGGCCGTCCCAGAACGATCGGCGCCGCGCCCTCGGCCTGAAACCCCATCATTTTAGGCAATCGTGTTGACAGCCCGGCGTCACGATACTGCTTGTAGCCGGCCCAGTAGGCAGTGATGTTGCCCGCGTTGCCAACCGGGAGAAAATGATGCGTTGGCGCTTCGCCAAGCTGGTCACAGACCTCGAAGGCGCCGGTCTTTTGCCCCGCGATGCGGTCGGGATTGACGCTGTTCACGAGACGAATTCCAATCGGGTCGCGCTCGGCGAGATCACGCACAACCTTCAAGCAGATGTCGAAGTTTCCAATGATCTCGACCACCCGAGCCCCGTGCATCACGCTCTGCGAGAGCTTTCCTAGCGCTACCGCTCCCTTGGGAATGAGCACGAAGGCTTTTATCCCGGCTCTGGCAGCGTATGCCGCGGCCGAAGCGGCGGTATTTCCGGTCGAGGCGCAGATTGCGACGCGCGCGCCGTCGCCCAGCGCCTTCGAAATGGCCAGGGTCATGCCGCGGTCCTTGAATGAGCCGGTGGGGTTGACCCCCTCGAATTTCAAGTAAACCTTTATATTTTGACCGACCCGCTCGGCCAGCGCGGGACTCTCGATAAGCGGTGTATTACCCTCGTTGAGAGTGACCACCGGCGTGGAATCGGTTACGGGCAGGAACCGGCGGTAATGCTCAATCAAACCGGGCCAGCGAGTCAGTCGCTTTTCGCTTTGGTCGCTCGACATCTTTCCTTGCCCGGTCATCGTTAAAGTCGCTCCTCGATTCTGATAAGCGCCGGCGCTTCCTCAACTATGCGTAGACGCGCGATCTGCCGAAGCGCACGCATCAGATCCCTCTCGCGCGCTTCATGCGTTCGCATTATGACCGGTACCCTGTTTTCAACACCTCTGCCCTGCTGGATAACCGAAGCGAGTGAGATGCGATTACGGCCCAGCACCGATGCTATCCTCCCGAGGGCACCCGGCCGGTCTTCAGCCATGAAGCGCAGATAGTATTCGCATATCACGTCGGACATCGGCTTGACACGTGCCCGCTTCACCGGGTTGACCGGATAGCCCAGCGGACGCGACCGCCCGCCATTGGTCCCGATTCGTTCTCGCGCACGGTCAACGATGTCTGCGACGACCGCGGTGGCAGTCGGCATCTGCCCGGCTCCGAGCCCCACGTACATCGTGTCGCCCAGCGCCTCGCCGTGAATGTAGATGGCGTTGTAGGCTCCTCCGACGCTGGCCAGGACATGACGCGTCGGCACCATCGTGGGATGAACGCGCGCTTCGATGGCGCCGCTGTCATCCTTGGCGATCGCCATCAGCTTCACCGTATAGCCCAGGTCGGCGGCATATCGAAGGTCGGCCCGCGCTATACGTGTGATTCCCTCAGTATAGACTTGCGACGGCTTTACCAACGAGCCGAAGGCGAGTGACACCAGCAGGCAGAGCTTGTGCGCCGCGTCGTGACCCTCGATGTCGAGTGAGGGGTCGGCTTCGGCAAGGCCCTGCTCACGCGCGTGATCGAGAGCCACGTCGAAGTCCAGTTCGTTCTCGCTCATGGTGGTCAGGATGGAGTTGCAGGTACCGTTGACGATCCCGTACACGGCCCGTTGACGATCACCCGCAAGTGCGTCGCGAAGGGTTCGGATGATCGGCACCCCTCCCGCCACGGCCGCCTCGAATCCAAGTCCGACACCGCTCTTCTCGGCAACGCGAAAGACCTGTTCGCCGTGCTCGGCCAGCACCAGCTTGTTGGCCGTTACAACATCCTTGCCTGCCTCCAACGCCTTTACCGTCAGACTTCGTGCGGGCTCCACGCCGCCGAGAAGCTCCACCACGATGTCGATGTCGGGACGGGTGACCAGCAAGGCCGGGTTGCGCACAATAATCGCAGGAGGGACGCCAAGCAGATTTCTCTCGCTCAGCTTGCGATCGGCCACCGCGGCAAGTTCAAGCGGACGCCCGAGCCTGCGCGCCAGCATCTCGCTATTCTGCTTGAGCAGTTTGACAACGCCTGTCCCGATCGTGCCGCATCCGAGCAGGGCTATCCGTACCGGTTTAGCGCTTGCGCCGGTCACTCTTCTTATCGCTCCCAATTTCTAGGCACGGACCGCGCGCTGTCCGTTGCCGGGGACGCCGGCGCGCGCCAGCGCGTTCCTGATCCCGCGAATCGCCTGTCGCGTGCGATGCTCGTTCTCGATAAGCGCGAATCGCACGAATCCGTCGCCGTCGGCGCCAAATCCGACACCCGGAGATACGGCGACCTTGGCTTCGGCAAGCAGGAATTTCGCAAACTCAAGCGATCCCATATGGCGCATCTGCTCGGGAATCGGTGCCCATACGAACATCGTGGCCTTGGGCTTCTCGACCGGCCATCCTGCCCGGTTAAGCCCCTCGACCAGCACGTCGCGCCGGCTGCGATAGGTCTCGACCGTTTCCGCCACGCAGTCCTGCGGGCCGTTCAGAGCGGCAATCGCCGCGACCTGTACAGGAGTGAATATTCCATAGTCGAAGTATGACTTGAGCCGCGTCAAAGCGGCGATCATGTCGGGATTGCCCACGCAAAACCCCACGCGCCATCCGGGCATGTTGTAGCTCTTGGAAAGAGTGAAAAATTCGACACCGATATCCTTCGCCCCCGGCACCTGCATCAGCGAAGGAGCCCGGTAACCGTCGAAGCAAAGGTCAGCGTAGGCGAGATCGTGGGCGACCAGAATCTCGTTCTCGCGCGCGAACTCGACCACCCGCTCCATGAACGGGAGATCGACCGTTGCCGTGGTAGGATTATGCGGAAAATTGAGCACCATCAGCTTGGGCCGCGGCCAGCATCGGCTGACCACACCCATCATCTCGTCGAAGAAGGCTTCGCCGTCGCTGCGCAGCGGCACGCCATGAACCTGGGCGCCCGCTATGATGCATCCGTATTGATGAATCGGGTACGTTGGGCTCGGCGCCAGCACCACGTCGCCCTGATCAAGAATGGCGATCGCCAGATGGGCGAGCCCTTCTTTGGAGCCAATTGTGACAATCGCCTCGCCGTCCGGGTCGAGCTCGACGTTGTAGCGGCGCCGGTACCAGTCGCAGATAGCGACCCGCAACTTGAACAGGCCGCGCGAGACCGAATAGCGGTGATTCGCGGGCTTCGAGGACGCTTCGATCAGTTTCTCGACGATATGCGGAGGCGTGGGAAGGTCGGGATTACCCATCCCGAAGTCAATCACGTCCTCGCCGGCGCGCCGTGCCTTGAGGCACAAATCGCCGATCACGTTGAAAACGTATGGTGGCAACCGCTTGATTCTGGGAAATTCCATCGTTCGTAACCCCGACGGTCCTGCACGCCGGATAATCTATTAAGTTCTAACGGACGCGGCGCAATCCCGCTAGTAGCAGTCATCCCGCAAGCGCATTTGTCATCGCCCGGCACTCGCGGTCGCAATCTTTCGTGGGGTTCCGCGACGCAGCATCCAGTAGCACGGCGCCGCGACCAGCGAGATGAGCCCGAGGACCTGCCATGCCACGGCGTAACCGGACACGTCGGCCACGTATCCGCCGAACAGCAGACCCATCGAGCCGCCCAGCGTCCCCAAGGTGCTGTAGAACGACAGTAGCGTCGCCCGCCTTTCGGCGCTGACCTCCTCATTGAACCAGCTTTGCACGAGCGGCTGAATCGCACCCGTGCACAGGTTCATCACGAACAGGATTGCGAGCGCCACGTTGGGGTGGTCGCTTAGGGCGCCCGCTGCGGCGAGACAGACGCTCGCCCCGATTACCAGGGCGCTGAGCCGCGCGGCGCGTGAAGTTTCATCGCGGCCGATACGCGAGACCAGTTCCGCGCCCACGATACGTCCGAGCGTGAGGAAACAATACAGCCATCCGATTATCCAGATTCCGACGCCGTAACTGCGGTTGAACAGGATCGGCCATTCGAGCCAGTAAGGCGCCCATGCGGCCAGCGAGATGGCGCCCGCGACGCTCAGAAGTAGAACCGGGCGGTTGGAGAAACCCTCGCCAAACCCCTCGCCGATTCGCGTGACCACCTGGCGAGGCAGCGCGCCAAAGTCCTGATGGGCCTCGGGTCGTCTCTCGCCGGTCATTAGCCACGTACCCACGATTCCGGCAATCACGTAACCTGCGGCGCCGCACAGCCAGGGCCATGCGATGTTGATATTGGCGATGTATGCGCCCGCTATCGCGGAGACCATGAAACCGAAATTCGTGAACTGCACCACGCGTGAGAAAATCCTGTCCTTGAGTCCCGCGAATCCCGCCCGGTCCAGCGCGTCCACACCCCACGCGTCCACCGCTCCGTGGGCGAAGGTCGTGCCGATACCGTCGATGCTCTCGGCAATCAGGAAAACCCAGTACTGATGTGCGAAGAAATACATTGTGAACGCCGCGACCCGAAGCACCGCGCCCAGCACGAACGACTGGCGTCGCCCGAGCGCGTCCGCGAAGGCGCCGGTCGGGATGTCGGTAAGGAACAGGACAATGAAATAGACGGCGAGGACGCTATTTATCTGGAACTGGTTGAGTCCGCGCGACTGAAGGAAGATCGGATAGATGCCGAACAGGAACCCGCCCGCGAGCGAATAAATCAGATGGACGGAGTAATACCGTCTGGTCACCTGACGCACGCCAAGGATGGACGGTATGGTTTGCCTCTCGGGCAACATCCGGCGTTATCCCTCTTTAAAGAAAACGCCCCGGGCTCCAAAGCTCTCGGGACGTTTTCGAGCCAAATGTGGATGCGCTTTTCAGCCGCTATTCCTGCAGATGAGGATTTTCATCGCAAGTTCGACGTCGCGACGCGGCGGCTGAGCGTAACCGTCAGGGCGGTATCCGGTCAAGAATGCTCGGGAGAGCGCCGAGGCCTCGCGCTCTGTTCTCCGTTCCCTCCGGGTCGGTTAGAATCGAAACTGTCAGGCGTTCGTTTCAATCGATTATGAATTCGAGCAACCGTCAGACGGCGATCCCGGTTCTGCCGCCGGAACCGGGCCCCGAGGAGCCCGGCGTCTTCGAGCGCGCGCGCAGATTCTGCTCCGTGGCGATTCTCGCCGCGCGCATTTACGTCGGCTACAAGACGATCCAGCTATGGGGCCGCGCGACCGGCGATCGCAAGAGTGACGAACGCTACCGTCGCCAGGACCTGCGCTCGGCCCGCGCGCTCTATCGCACCGCGATAAGGCTCGAAGGGCTGCTGATAAAGGCTTCACAATTCATCGCCACCCGCGCCGACCTGCTGCCCGACGAATGGGTCCGCACTCTTTCCGGTCTCCACGACCGCGTGCCACCGCGTCCGTTCGCGGTTATCCGCGCCAGAATCGAGCGCGAACTGAAACAGCCGCTTGAGGCGATTTTTTCCGAGTTCGACGAACGTCCGCTCGCCTCCGCCTCGCTCGCCCAGGTCCATCGCGCCCGCCTGCGCGACGGACGCGCCTGCGCCGTCAAGGTGCAGTACCCGGGAATCGAGGGAATCGTAAACACAGACCTGAAGAACTTCGCCTTCGTGCTGCGCATGCTCGCGTTCCTTGAGCCCGACTTCGACTTCCGCATAATCGTGCGCGAGGCGCTGAAGTACGTCCCGATGGAACTCGACTTCGAGCACGAAGCGCAGAACTGCGACACGATGCGGCGAAACTTCGCTTCCGACCCGGACGTGATCGTGCCGGAGGTTTATCGCGAGTACACGACCCGCCGCGTACTCACGATGGAACTGGTCGACGGCATCAAGATTACCGACCTCGACGCGATGAAGCGCGCGGAAATTGACCAGCAGGCCGTCGCGCGCAAGCTCCTCGACATCTATTGTGCGCAAGTCCTGCGCGACGGCTTCTTCCACGCCGACCCGCATCCGGGCAACCTGTTCGTCAGACCGGGCCCCAAACTGGTCCTGCTCGATTTCGGCCTCGCCAAGGATTTCCCCGACAGCTTTCGCGTGGGGATCGTCAAACTCACCTTCGCCATCCTGACCAAAAATCGTGACGCGATTGTCAGCGCATTCCAGGAACTCGGCTTCAGGACTCGAAGCGGTTCGCCCGACACGTTGCTGGTGGTCGCCGAGACCTTCCTCGGCAACGCCGTCCGGAACGGCAAGGCTTACGCGGACAAGGATATTCTCAAGGAGATTTCCGACCGCCTGCCGCGCGCGCTGAGAGACAATCCTGTAGTCGAGGTCCCTGCGGACGTGCTTCTGGTAACCCGCGTAATGGGCCTTCTGAGCGGGCTCGGCAAGACGCTGGATTCTCGCGTCGATCTCTTCTCGACCATTATGCCCTACGCGCAGCATCTGATGACGGGGTCGGCAAAGTCCGCGTCAGGCACTGCGGGGGATCAGGCGGCAAAATAGCGCGCAGGCGTTTACCCGCGGCGCGGGAGATGATTTCCTTCGGTTCGAAACTGACGCGCGAGCGCGACCAACGCGCCGGCGCAAGGGTGGGAGCTATCTACGATGTCTGGAAAGCGAGAACAGCTGGTGGCGCTGGCGGCGGAGCTTGCCGCTGACTTCGGAACGCGCGCGGCAGAACACGATCAAAACAACACTTTCCCGGTCGAGAACGTCCAGCGGATGAAGGATGCCGGCTACACCGCGCTCGTCATCCCCGAGGAACATGGCGGTCTCGGAGCCGACCTGATGGACTATGTGCTATGTCAGGAGCAGCTCGCACAGGGATGCGGCGCCACCGCGATCGCAATCAATATGCACCTCTTCGGTCTCGGCAGCATGGTCGAACGCGCGACCGGACGGCCAGAGGAGAAACTTTTTTTCAACGCGATAGGCCGCAACCATCAGATTCTCGGCGGGGGAATCAGCGAGCCTGAAACCGGTGGCGACTGGGGCTACTTCGCGACCAAGGCGCGGCGCGACGGGGAATTCTACGTGCTCAACGGGCGCAAGACCTTCACCAGCCTCTCGCCCGTGATCGATCTGTTCATGGTGATGGCGACGCTTGAAGACGAAGCGCCGCCGCGCTCAGCCACCTTTGTGATTCCGCGCGGCACACCGGGCCTCGAACTGATCGAGACCTGGAATGCGATGGGGATGCGCGCGACCGCAAGCCACGACATGGTCGTCAAGGATGTCCGCGTCCCGAAGGTTTCGATGACCGACTCGCGACCAGTCGGGCCGATCGACGAAAATGGAATTTCCCTGTTTACGTGGTTCAGCCTGTCGGTCGCGGCAATCTATACCGGGATTGCGATGGCGGCGCTCAAGTTCACTCGCGAATTCACCGGCCGCTACAAGCCTCTCACTCTGCCTCGCCCGATCAAGTATCTGCCGGGAATCCAGTTCGCCTTCGCCGACGCTGAAATGCTCGTCGCGCAGTCGCGCGCCCTTTATCTCAGTCTCGCGAGCGAGTATCTGGCAAACCGCGACTCCTTTCAGGGCGAAGCGGGACTCGCCCGGGTCGTTGCCGCAAAGTACGTCGGCACCAACAACGCAATCCGGGCCGTGGACTTCTGTATGGAAGCGGTCGGCGCGCACGGAATCCTGAAGAAATTCCCGATGGAGCGTTACTATCGCGACGTGCGGGCCGGCGTGAATCATCCGCTTTCGAATGCCCGCGCCCGTGAACTTATCGGCAAGACCGCGCTCGGGATTGGTCTGGCCGAGGTGCCGCGATGGTGACGGGCGGCGAAGCCGTACGCCAGGCAAATTCGTGACGACGAGCCGGATTTTAAGCTCGCGTACTGGATAAACTCGACCGGCTCCAATATCGTCGCTAACCGTGACCAACGACTTTGAGCAGGTGGCCATTCGTGCCGCTCGCGCGGCAGGAAAAATCCACCTGCAGCGTCTGAGCCGCATCAGTATTTCCCAAAAGAGCAACGCGATCGATTTGGTTACCGAGGCCGACAGGGAAGCCGAGGCTGCGGTAATCAGGATTATCAAGCGCGCCCTACCCGACCACGCAATCCTCGCCGAAGAAAGCGGATCCACGACGCAGGAAAGTGAGCATCGATGGATAATCGATCCGCTTGACGGAACCACCAACTACACGCACGGGTTTCCCGCCTTCTGCGTCTCAATAGCCTATGAGTATCGCGGCCGCGTCCAGCTGGGCGTCGTATTCGACGCGCTGCACAAGGACTGCTTCACCGCGCGCCGCGGCAAGGGCGCGTTCCTCAACGGCAAGCCGATCAAGGTGAGCCGCCACACCGGTCTGCCCACGTCGCTGGTCTCGACCGGTTTTCCCTACGACCGGCGCGAGCGCCGTCGCTTCTACCTGTCCTTCTGGGAGGAGTTCATGATGCGCACGCATGGGGTACGCCGCACCGGTTCGGCGGCACTCGATCTGGCGAACGTCGCGTGTGGTCGCACGGACGGATTCTGGGAGTTCGGCCTCAAGCCGTGGGACGTCGCGGCTGGTTCGCTGCTGGTCGCCGAAGCGGGCGGTCGTGTCAGCAACATGGACGGCACTCCGCTCGACCTTACGGCGGGGCAAATCGTCGCCAGCAACGGACGAATCCACAAGGCGATGCTCGACGTGATAGGGCAAACGCGTCCGGAGGCCGAACGGCGGCATCGCCTGATGCTTCGCAACGCGGGCCGAGCGAAGTAGCGATTATTGGTAGTCGGTCAATCGGCCATCCGAGCATTTCGCGGAATCGGACACTTGGGAAATCGCTTTGACCGTGCGGTGCTCGATGACTTTGATTTTCTTCCGCCGCGTTCGCGCCTGCTTGTCCGCGTCGAAGGCGTGATATAGTTTTGCCTTCGACCTCGCATCTCGACGCCCCGGTAGTGAAAAGGACATCACGGAGGTCTCCGGAACCTCAAGTCCGGGTTCGATTCCCGGCCGGGGCACCAGAAAACCCGCCAACATCCCGTCCGCCGTCGGCAGCGCGCGAGCCGCGTCGCCCCTTGAAACTCATCGGCCGGCGGAGGCGGCGAGTCGAGCAAGTTGACGTGCCGCCTCGGATATCAACTGCCTCCCGCGCGCCTTGCCTAGATGACCAGTTGGTAACGCGGCGGCTCGCCGCCATCTTCCCAGATTACATCCCTTGCCAAATCGAATTGCGGGCTGAAAATCGACACCAACGATAGCGCGTCGCTGTGAATCGCTTCGCACCCGTGCACCGTGTCGCGGGGCACGACGATAAAGTCGCCGGCGCGGACTCGCCGCACCTCGGAGCCGACACGAAAATCAGCCTCGCCCTCCAGAACGAACAGCAACTCCTCGTGGTTGGGCTGACGATGACGCCCCAATGAGCCGTCCGAAATTCGAAGGAGCCCCGCGGAAAGGAACTGGCCTCTGAACAGCGGCGCGACTTTACCTGCAACTCCAAGCTCCGTACTTCGCGCGGTAATCGCACGTATGGTCTCGTGCAGCGAATGGAAGTTGCGCGCTTCCGGGCGCTTGGGTAGGCTCTCGGCCATCACAGGGGCGGATTGCCTGGAACGGTTGGAACTTGAATCCATGGCGGCGTCTCCTTAAACAAGATACATACAGCGTGTATGTAACCTGCATCCCATATGCCCGTCAAGAGCCGCCAGGCCGAACACTCCGCAAAGACCCGCGCGGCACTGCTGCGCGTCGCGCGTCGTCTTTTCGCCCAGCATGGCTACGCGGGGACCGCCACCGAGGATGTCGTCCGGCGCGCTCGCGTCACCCGCGGCGCCCTCTACCATCATTTCAAGGACAAACAGGACCTGTTTAAGGCCGTCTACGACGAAGAACAGAAGAAGCTTGCGGAACGCACGAACGCTGCCGCCGCTGCCGCATCCGATCCGTGGAGCGCGATGGTCGCGGGAACCGAGGCGATGCTCGACGCATGCCTCGAACCCGCCGTGCATCGGATTGTGTTGATCGATGCGCCGGCGGTGTTTGGACTCGAGAAGTGGCGCGAATCCGACCAGAGCTACTATCTGGCTGCCATGAAGAATGCGGTACAGGCGGCGATGGATCATGGCCAAATCGAGCGGCAGCCGGTCGATCCGCTTGCGCATCTGATTCTCGGCGCGCTGACAGAAGCCACGATGCTTGTCGCTCACGCCGAGGACAGAACTGCCGCGCGCCGCGAGGTCAGTGCCGCCGTGAGGCGGTTGTTCGAGGGCCTGCGCGCGAGGCCCCTTCCGTCGTCATGATCGTTGCGAACCTGCCCCGAAACGACGTTGCCATCTTCACCTACCGACAACGCTCAGAGGGCTCGAATGTTCGACTCCGTATACTCGATACTTTGCCCAGCCTGACTGGGTATCCAGTCCTGCGACCGCTACTGACTATCGGCCGCTCGACGTGGTCATTCGCTTTGCCACTTCTTCCAGCATGATTTCGGTGGTGCCGCCGCCGATCGACTGGATTCGCGCGTCACGTACCATGCGCTCGATCGCGCTGTCGCGCATATAGCCAAACCCGCCGTGGAACTGCTGGCAGTCGTACATCACTTCATTAACCAGTTCGCCGCAGTAGGCCTTGAGCATCGATACCTCTTTGACGGGGTCACGACCTTGTGAGGCGAGCCATGCGGTGTTGTACAGAAGTTGACGGCCTGCTTCGACCTTTGACGCCTGCATCGCGAGCCGCTGCCTGATCGCCTGCTTTTCCCATAGCGTGGTGCCGAAAGCGCGACGCTGAGTGACCCAATCGAGCGTCAGCGCGATAGCGGTCTGCGCTTCGCCGATTGCCTGCGCGCCAAGCACCAGCCGCTCGTTCTGGAAATTCCGCATGATGGCGTAAAAACCGCGATTTTCCTCGCCGAGGCGGTTCTGGATGGGCACTTTGCAATCCTCGAAGACCAGTTCCGCGGTGTCGGACGAGAGCCATCCGTGCTTTCTAAGCGTGCGGGCGACCGAGAATCCCGGCGTTCCCTTTTCGACCAGGAACATCGAAATTCCGCGGCTTCCCTTCGCCGACAGGTCGGTCTTGGCCGCGACGAAGTAAAGGTCGGCGTGGACGCCGTTGGTGATGTAGATCTTGGAGCCGTTCAGCAGGTACATGTCGCCTTCGCGACGCGCTGTCGTGCGAATCCCGGCGACGTCCGAACCGGCGTCGGGTTCGGTGACTGCGACCGCCGCGATCTTCTTCCCCGCGATAATGTCGGGCATCCAGCGTTCCTGCTGCTCGCGGCTTCCGGCGTTGGCAAGATGCGGCGAGGCCATGTCGGTATGCACCAGTACCGTGACAGCGAATCCACCGAAGGTCGATTTGCCCAGTTCCTCGGCAAGGATCGCGGTCGCAATCGAGTCCATCTCGCTTCCGCCGTACGCCTGCGGATAGCGCACCCCGAGAAAGCCCAGCTCTCCCATCCGCCGCAGCACGTCGCGCGGCACGAATCCGGCCTCTTCCCACTCCTCGCCCCGCGGCTTGACTTCATTGTCCACGAAGCGCCTGACTTGTTCACGAAACAAGATGTGCTCCTGGGTCAGATACGGAGCCTCGACGAATTCTCTGTTCGCACTTCCTGCGGCAGACATGCAAAATCTCCAGCGAAAGATATTGGGCGTCGCAGTGACGCCCGGGCGGCCATACTCAAATCTGGCGCGAAGCCATTGTGCTCTGAACTTGACGTGAGATAAAGCCGACGCTCCGGAACGTATATGGAAAATTTCATGCCCCGATTGGAAACGCGGATTTCGACCCGAAGCCCCGCGTTCCGCCGAAACCGCGAACATCACCAGCAGTTGATCGCCGGCCTGCGCGACGCCGTCGCCCATACTATCGCCGGCGGCGGTGAGCAGCACGTCGCACGCCATCGCGCGCGCGGCAAGTACCTGGTGCGCGAGCGTATCGATCTGCTGGTCGATCCGATGACGCCCTTCCTTGAGCTTTCGCCGCTCGCAGCCTGGGGAATGTACGGCAACGAGGTGCCGGGCGCCGGAATCGTAACCGGAATCGGAATCGTGCACGGACTGCCCTGCATGATTATCGCCAACGACGCCACGGTTAAGGGTGGCTCGTTCTTTCACGAGACGGTCAAGAAACACGTGCGCGCGCAGGAGATCGCATGGGAGAATCGCCTGCCCTGCCTTTACCTGGTCGATTGCGGCGGCGCCTATCTGCCCGAGCAGGATCGCGTTTTTCCCGACAAGGGCCACTTCGGCAACACCTTCTATAACCAGTGCCGTATGTCCGCCGACGGCTTGCCGCAGATTTCCGTCGTATTCGGCGGATGCACTGCAGGCGGCGCATACATTCCGGCGCTTTCCGACGAGGTTGTGATGGTGCGGGGGCAGGCGCGAATCCATCTGGGCGGACCGTCGATCGTCAAGGCCGCTATCAATGAAGACGTCGACGGCGAGACGCTCGGCGGCGCGGAGATGCATACCAATGTCTCGGGCGTTTCGGATTACCTCGCGCACAACGAGTTGGAGGCACTGTCGAAGCTGCGCGATATCGTTGCAGGTCTCAACCCTCCCCGACGAAATCCGTCGCCGCCGCGCGAACCCGCTCCCCCGATGCTCGACGGCGAAGAGATCCTCGGCGTCGTGGAAAGCGACCCCAAGGTTCCCTACGACTGCCGCGAAATAATCGCCCGGATGGTCGATCGAAGCGAGTTCCAGGAGTTCAAGCCCGATTGGGGCGCGACGCTGGTATGCGGTTTCGCCTACCTTCACGGCTACCCGGTCGGAATTATCGGCAACAACGGACCGCTGTTTTCCGACTCGTCCGTCAAAGCCGTCCACTTCATCGAACTCTGCGACCAGCGAAGCGTGCCGCTCCTGTTCCTGCAGAACATCACCGGCTTCATGGTGGGCGTCGAGGCCGAACGCGGCGGAATCGCCAAGCATAGCGCCAAGATGGTCTACGCGGTCGCGTGCGCTCGCGTGCCGCGCTTCACGGTGATAGTCGGCGGTTCGTACGGCGCGGGGAATTACGGTATGTGCGGGCGCGGGTTCGGGCCGCGCTTTCTTTTCACATGGCCCACGGCGCGAATCGCAACGATGAGTCCCGACGTTGCGACCAACGTCATCCTTGAACTCCGGCGCACCAGTATCAAACGATCCGCCGCTTCGGAAGATGAGATGGCGGCGCTCGAGCGCCAGACGCGCGCGCAATTCACCGAGCAGAGCGACCCGTATTACGCGACGGCGCGGCTGTGGGACGACGGGATAATAGAACCGGGCCAGACCCGCGACGTGCTGGGGCTGTGTCTCGCGCTGGCAGCGGCTGAGCCGCGTGCGACGGGACGCGCGCGCGTCTATCGGATGTAACCAGACTCGTGATTCGCAGGATTCTTATTGCCAACCGCGGCGAAATAGCATGCCGCATCATCCGCACCTGCCGCCGTATGGGAATCAGCACGGTCGCTGTGTACTCCGACGCCGACCGCGACTCGCTCCATGT